>NZ_JARVSY010000028.1:0-220198 GCF_030208925.1 Rhodococcus sp. MEB032 | reverse complement strand
CACCAGCGGGGAGAACTACTGGCCGCCTACGGGGAGAACTTCGTGGCCATTGACATTCCACCTGCGGCATCGGGAGACTTTCTGCTCTCGATCATTGCGGCTTCGAGGGAGGCCTCTGTCTGAGGGGTGAGGACCCGCCCATCATTCGATGCCAGAGCCTGCTCGACCGCGACGCCGTCGGGGAGTTCATCCCTCCGTGAGCGATACATGTCGACGTCGAAGACTGGGTCAAGCTCTCGAAGGAACTGCAGTGACCGCGTTGCCAGCGCTGCGGTGACCGATTCGGCTTCCGGCGGCCCCTTTCGCGCCATGACTTTCAAGGTCAATCCGGACGTCGGATCGCGACGTAAAGATGAAGCAGACAACGTCACTCCTACTCGAAGACGATCGGCCAATCCGAACAGGCTCTGGCGCTACACCGGATAACCCAACGCCGCCCGCACCGCCACGATGTCGGCGGCAGCGACCTCCATTGGCTTGTCCCCCAACCGAATCAACGTGCCAGCGGGCAGTTCCTCGATCGCCGCAGATCGGGGGAGTTTGCTGCGATCGAGTGTGATTCCGGAATGAAAGTACGTCTCCCATCCCACCTCGACCTCGCCTTTCGACCGATTCTGAAGTTTCCTGTAGTCGCCGATGCTCCATCGAGCCCGATCCGGTTCCCAATGTTCGACGATCACTTTCATGATCGAGTCTCCGATGCCTGGGTCGAGCAACCGTCGCAGTTCGGAGGGAACATCCTTTTCCGTCGGCAACGCCACCTGAACACTGTTGGGTGCACTGGTTTCCACGCCGCCGACCCAGGCGATGATCGCCCGCGCGGTTCCGTCTTCCGGCGACAAACTGATGCTGTAGCCCGGCCCCGGGGTATCCGAGTATCCCATCTCCCCGGAGCGGGAGTGCTCGAAGATTCGCACCAACCCGTCCACACTGAGATCCGCAGTACCTCGACTTCGCTGCTTCGTATTCACCCACGGCAATGCCCAATCCGGGTCGATCGCTTCCAGATCGTCGAGGAAAGCCCGCATCGTCTGCGCCACCTCCTGACTCGACTGCACCCGCGTGCCCCAATACCCGATCACTGTCGGCCATCGCCCGACTATGCTCATCGCCCCACCCTCTCCAACCCACGAATCTTCATTGTCGCCACGGACACCGCAGACTCTGGCGAGTTCAGCACATCGTTCGGTCATCTCGCAGTGCAGGACTGTGTGCCGTTCGGCACCCGAAGAACCCGCACTCTGCCTCCAGATGCGGGTTCCTCCTTTTCAGCCTCGGGTGGGCGGACAGTTCCTTGCTTCCCGCATTGAGATCCCCGCGAAGCTACCTCGCTGAGATCGGCCAGTCTGGCGAACGGCGACGCCTGCCCGGCGGCCGATGTACTGGGTGGTCATCGGGATGCGTGGATCATGCTGGATGACGATCGTTCCGTCCCTGTGCGGCAGAACCTTCAGTTCTAGTAGTTCGATGGCGTCGTCGGTGGGGTGTCGAGAGCGCTAGTGCGAGAACGCCGAGCGCGGATAGAGCCGATCCTGCTGCGAGGCTTATTGTCGCGGTGGTGAATTGAGCGATCAATCCGGCTCGGGCGTTGCCGAGTTCAGGGCCGGCGATCTCGACGATGTGGTCGAGAGCGCTGATCCGCCCCCGGTGGGTGTCGGCTATTTCTCGCTGAACAATCACTCCTCGGGCGACCACGCTGACGGTATCTGCCGCGCCGGCGATGGCCAGAACACCGAGGGCCGCAGCCAGGTGCGGGGCGGCGGCGAGTGCCAACAAGGAGAACGCCCAGATCAAGGCAGCTCCGAACATCAGTGCCGCCGGCCGGTGGGAGTGCGCGAAGTATTTGGACGCTGCGCCCGCCAGGATGCCTCCGAGCGCCAAAGCGGCGAACATCAGGCTCAACGTGTACGTCTGACCGCCGAAACGTTCGGAGTTCAGAGCCGGGAACAGGGCGGTGGGCATGGCGAGGACCGTGGCATTGAGATCGACCAAGAACGCCCTGCGTAGGGCCGGTGTTCGCCATCCGATGCGTAGGCCGCTCAGCAGGCCGTCAGAGGTGCGTCGTGGTCGCGGGGTGCGGGGCTGTGGAGGCGTGCGCGGTAGGCGGGCGATTCCGTAAACGGCCGAGGCTGCCAGTGCTGTCGCGAGCGCGAAGCACCCCGCGACCCCGTGTGTGGCGGCGACGATTCCGCCGATTGCCGGTCCGAGCAGCACGCTGAGTTGAAAGGAGGTTGCGGTCAGCGCCAACCCTCTACCCCATGTATCGACTGGTAGGAGGGTGACGACCAGGGCCTTGCGGGCTGGAGAACCCACGGATGATGCGGCGGAGAGGAGGGCGAGGAGGCCGAAGATCACCGCCGGTGAAATGTCGGGGCCCAGTGCTGCCGCTGTCATGGCGACCAAAGCGATTGCCTGGCCGAATGTGCTGGTGAGAGCGATGGTGCGGCGATCGATTCGGTCGGCGAGCATGCCGCCGACAAGTGCGAACACGATGATCGGTACTGATTTAGCGAGACCGAGCATCCCCATCCACAGCACACTGCCGGTGGCGTCCCATATCGCTATGACGGCAGCGAAGGATGCAACCTGGGCCGCGATCGCAGTGAGCGTGGTGCTCGTCCAGAGCTTGCGAAACATTGGCGACTGCACCAGAGGTGAGGGTCGCCGCGCCGGAGTGCCCCGAGGGCGGTGTCGTTGTTTCCACGTCACGAGTGGCGAGGGCCTGAGCATCTCTGATCTCCGATATCGCTTGCGCGAGAAGACCAATCTGCACTGACACTAGGAGCCCGGGCAGGAATGATCCCGGGCCTCGCTGGGTTGTCAGCTGGAAAGGGCGCGCCGGGTATCCGGCGCTGCTGTGCACATTTGAATCGTGACCATGGTCAATGACAGTAACAATGTCCGTGGGCGTGCGTCGTTTGAGCACCGCACCAGCGGGTGACACCCCGTGGGTGGGCAGGAATGCCCGGATGCGTCCGCTATGTGAGTACGTCGAGTGGGTTCCGTCGGCCAAAACATTGGTTCGCGCCGGGTGTGTGGTTCGGTAGGAGTTCCGGCGATGTGAACATTCACCGAAGCGCGCTGCAATAGTTACACCCACATATGTAACTTTTGCAGATCGGTGGATATTTACGCTGGTATAGTGGTGCATATGTCCAGCGATACCCGGATCCTCGACCTTGCTGACCTCTCGTCGGAGCAGTGGGGTCTGTTCACCATGGCTCAAGCAAAGGAACTGGGGTTCTCTGCGCAGCAGATTGCTCGCATGGCTAAGGCTGGAACGGTGGAGCGGATCCGCCATGGTGTCTATCGGATCGGTGGGGCGCCGAGTGTTCCGTCCGAGCGGCTGCGGGCTGCGTGGATGATGATCGAGCCCGGTGCCACTGCTGGTGAGAGGCTGCGTGAGGGGTCTCCGGCTGTGGTGACGCACAGGTCTGCTGCGTGGCTTCACGGCCTCGGTGACGTGGATGCGGATGTGATGGAGTTCGCGACGTCGAAGCGGCGGCAGTCTCGTCTTTCCGATGTTCGATATCGCGTTGCGTCCTATGAGCCGGATGCGTGGACGCTCGAGGATGGGCTGCCGGTTACGACGGTGCTGATGACGATCGTCGATCTCGCCGCGGGGCATCTTGACGGTGGACACCTGGCGGGCATTGTTCGTGACGCTGTTGTCACCAATCGTGTGGATTCGGAGAGAGTGAGTGAGGCGCTGCGGCCGTTTGCGCACATGTACGGGGTTCGTCTGGGCGATGGCGAAGCTCTTCTGAGTCGCTTCCTGGAGGAGGCGGGGATTCCTCAGTCCACGCGTGCGCTGGGGCAGCGTCTGGCTGGTCAGGGGGTGCTTGATCTCCCGAACTCCGCGTTCATGGATATTCCGGCGCTGCAAAGTCTGCGAGATACGGTGGCTCTGATGAATTCTCCGGCGCTGCAAAGTTTTCGGGATGCGGCAGCGCTGCTCAATTCTCCGACGATGCACAGTGTCCGGGATGCGGAGGGGTGGATCCATTCTCCTGTCATGCAGAGCTTTCGGGATGCTGCGCTGGTCAATTCTGAGGCGATGCAGAGTATTTGGGATGCGGCGGCGCTGATGAATTCTCCTGCGATGCAGAGTCTTCGGGATGCGGCAGCTGCTGTGGATATGCCCGTGGTCGAGGCTGCTCGGAAGGTCGCCGACGGTCAGCGGCGCGCGCAGTGACGCGAGGTCGAGGAGCTGCGGCGTTCAAGCGGTCGCTGACGGACCGGCTGAAGAAGGAGTCCACACTTCGGGGGCGCCCGTTCGAGCATTTGCGGCGGGAGTTCTATCTGCAGCGGTTTTTGGCGCGGATCTTCTCGCAGCCGGAGGGGCGGTGGTTGCTCAAGGGTGGGGCGTCGCTGTTGGTGAGGCTCCCAGATGCACGGTACAGCCAGGATATCGACCTTCTGCATACTGCTGCGGGCCTGGCGGAGGCAGTCGAAGATCTTCGGGCGGCGGCCGATTTGAGTGAACTTGATCCACTTAGCTTCGTGATACGCGATGAGCCTGTCGCGATGACTGGTGGTGTCGATGGCGCGAAACTGAAGGTTGAGGTCTATTACGACGCGCTGTATCTCTTCAGTTTTCCGATAGACCTTTCCACTGAGCTTGTTGCGGTAGGTGATGTCGATTATCAGTCTCCGAGACCGATTGTGGCGATGGAGGGTTTGGCTGCGATGCCGGAGTTTGCGTTGTATCCGTTGCCGGCGCAGATCGCCGACAAGGTGTGTGCAATGTATGGGCGGTACGGGCGGGATGGGGGCCCGTCGACGAGGTATCACGATTTGGTGGATCTGGTACTGATCATTTCTGCGTGGCGTTTCCCGGCGGATGTGTTGGTGCGTGGTCTATCTCAGGAGTCTGAGCGTCGTGGATTGGTGTTGCCGGCCGCTATGTCGGTGCCTTCGGTGGGGTGGTCTGCCGGTTACGAAGCGATCGCTCGGACGGTCTCGGGGTTGCCTGGTGGGGCGTTGACTCTGGATTCGGCGTTGGTGGCTCCAACATCGCTGCGAACACCGCCGGTGCCGGATCGAGGTGAACGACATTGTCCGCCAGCACTAAGTGCGCCGAGCCAGGCGGATGCGGAGTCACAAGTATGTTGTATCAGATACAACATTGATGTGCCACATGTTGATGCGCAGCTAGCGCCGATGAACGTCACCGCTACCATCGGAAACGACAAGGCTGACCAGCGAAAATGATGCACGAGCCTATGCCGAATTGATGCGTTCAATGCAATTCCGCTCAGTTCTCGCGGTATTCCACGTCGCAGACTAGGACAGGTCTTGACCAGGAAGCATTGCGGGTGACCGCTCTCGGTGGCTCGACGGTGAACGGGCTGATGGACTGTTCGAGCTCGGTGAGCTTGTCGCGCAGTTCGCGGCGCTGCCGATCCGTCAGGCCCGTACCAACGTTTCCGATATATCTGAGGACCCCCGAATCGTCGTGGGCGCCGAGGATCAGGGATCCGACTCCGCCTGTTACACCACCCGCGCCGGGGAGGAAGCCGCACACTACGGCCTCACAATTAGCTCTCAGAGGCGTTTTGACCCAATCCCGAGAACGCTTGCCGGGCTGGTAGTTTGAGGCAATGTTCTTGGCGACTATACCTTCCAGATGATGTTTGCGGGCTACCTCGAGCATGGTCGGGCCGTCGACGTTGAGCCAGTGCGGTGGGACTTTGATGCGCGGGTGTTCGAGGCTGAGGTTGGCGAGCGCTTCGCGGCGTTCGAGGTAGGGCAGATCGGTGGTCGATGTGCCGTCGACGTCGAGGACGTCGAACACGTAGTACGAGGTCACGGCCTCGTTGCGGAGCTGCGCGGTGGGCCGCAGGACGTGCATCCGTCGTTGCAACAGGGAGAAGGACGGCACGCCGTCGGGTCCGAGTGCGACGATTTCGCCGTCGAGGACGGTTTCGCGGTGATCGAGCACAGAGCGGAGTGCATCGACGATCTCGGGAAACGATGCGCTGATGTTGTTCCCGTTGCGCGACCAGAGTAAGGGTGGCTCGGAACCTGTTGTCGCGATGGCTCTTTGGCCACTGGAGTTCGAGCGGGTTCCGGCGTTCGCTGGTTCCTGGTATCGATACTGCACCGCTGGTCAGGGCCGGTGGTTCTCTTCATCCGGTAGCCACCCAGATTTCACCCACAACTAGCGGAATCTGCCAGTTGATTGCGTAACTTCACCGTTTGTGTCAGATTTCGCTACTCGTCGCAGGCAGCGCATTGCTGCGGACTCGGCACCGACTGGCGCGGCTACTCCGGCGCGGGCACTAGCCGATGTCGAGTCGCTGCAGCGACTCGATCCTGATGTAGACGAGCGCGAGTTCTACCGGAACACCCTGGTCGAATACGGATGGGCCCGAGACGTCGCGGGACTGACTCCGTCGACCCTGCAACAGATCATGTATCCAGTTATCGAGGTGTGCGACTACTTCGATTGTGTGCCATGGCGATTGACGCAGAAACAGTTCGACCAGTATTTCTCGGGTCCTGGTAAACGCAGCCACGCAACCGTGCGCAAGAAGACAGTCCAGATCGACAACTATTTTCGGTTCCTTGAGCAGCGATACGCGGGTGAGCTTTTGAGGTCTTTCGGCGTCGGTGTCGAATCGCCAGTCGATCCGTTCAACCGGCCCCGGCACCGAGGAGATTTCAAGCTCAGGATCCCGCCGTCTCACCGGGCGATGACGGCGTTCTTCGCTGACTGGCGTGACGCGCTTCCGTGTTCGCGGAAGTACCACGTCAACGCCCGTGACTACACCATGGCCAAGATTGCGTACCTATCTGGAGTACGTGCGTCGGAGCTGTGCGCCGTACGGATCGGTGATATCCATTGGGAAGTTGGTCAGTGGGGACGCTTTGTCGTCAAGGGCAAGGGCGCACGTGGATCAGGGCCGCGGGAGCGGCAAGCGTTCTTGTTCGAAGAAGGCCGTGATCTGCTGTGGTGGTACCTCGAACAAATTCGGGGTGACTTCACCGATGACCCCACCGATGCCGGCGCACCTCTATGGCCATCGGAGCGTCTACCAACTGCTGTGGTGGCGCTTGACCTGGCTGTGGCACCAGCAATTCAGCCCTCGACATTTCGGCGCAACCTCAAGACTGCCTCGCTCCGTCACCTGAACGGCCCGGTAACCGAGCTGTATCCGCATCTGCTGCGCCACGCTTGTGCCACACACAATTACCAGCAGGGCATGCCGTTGTGGGATGTGCAGAAGCTGCTGGGACACGAGTGGGCCAGCACGACTGTGGGTTACCTGGCGTCGGCCGGAGGTGACCCGGAACGGGCGGTCATCGAATCGACACAGCGCGCTGTACGGCGCTTGAGTACGGAGAACTGAGAACTGAGAACTATGAAGTGGAACTTGCGAATGGTCGCGGCGCAACGAGACATCTGGCGCCCAACGCAGCTGCTGAAAGCATTCGAGGAAGTCGATTTCCATCCTTCGCTCAGCAAGGCCGCAGCGTTGTGGTCCTCGGCCCCCATCACCGTGCGTCTCGACGATCTCGACAAGATTTGTTCGGCGTTGAACTGCACCGTCGGCGATCTGATGCAGGCAGAAGAGGCTGCTGCCAGCCACTTGGAGCAACCAGTAGCACGTGTAGTCGGCGATCGAGTAAGGCCGTCGTCGCCTGTGACCGGTAAAAGATTGCGCGGTACCCGCCGAGTGCCACCCCCGAACTGATGGCTGATTGCAGCCCCACGACCGGGTCGATCGCCAGCAATGCCGCCCGTCATACCCAGCGGACGTTGCGCATGATCGACGACACTCCGCCGCAGTTCCAGGAGGACGTTCGAGCTTGGGTCGCGGCGTTGGGTGGTCGGGGCCGACGGCCGTCGCGTCCGCTGTCGGAGGCGACGATCGCGATCTACCTCAACTTCGCGCTGCCGGTCCTCATCGGTTGGGGCGAGACATACGAAAGCCTGCGTGCCGTCGAAGTCCGGGACATCGAAGAGGCTCTGGTTGGGCATGCCGGGCAGTCACGGCACAACGTTCACACCGCTCTGCGGTCGCTTTTTCGTGGGCTCAAGCGAGAACGGCGTGTATTCGCAGATCCGGCACGAGCTGTCGCCGGGCGCTACAACCGCCGGATGCTTCGCCCTGTCTCTTCGGACCGACTGCACGGACTGTTCGAGCAATTCGAACGCGCCGATCATCGAATCATCCTGGCACTCGTGGCAATTCACGCACTGACCATCGAGGAGATCATCGATCTGCGTCTGGACCAGATCAACCGCACGAGCGGCCGAGCGACCATCGTCCGACCTCACACACGGCACACGGTGTGGTTCGACCAGCTCACCACCGAATTACTGCACAGCTGGCTGGCGTATCGACACGTACGGTGGCCATCGAGCGCGAACCCCTACCTGCTGATCAGTGGATACACCGCGCCGACCGCAGTGCCCGTCAGCCGCCACTACATCACCAGACCGTTCCGGGAGATCGGCCTGACCGCCGGGCAATTACGGGTCGATCGCATCCTCGACGAAGCAACCCAGACCGGCGATCCCGTCAGGTTGATGACCGTTTTCGGCATCGGTAACACCACCGCAGTGCGGTACGTCAGAACCGCTCACCCCGGACAATTCGACGTCGATCCCACCGCGCCGTAAGCGGCTCGACGTCGAACGTCGCCGGAGGTGGGGAAGCGGCGAGCGAGCTTCCGAACCTGTAGGACCCGGGCTTCAAGGTCAAGCACTTCAGTCAGGCGACTCAGTTGTAGGCGTGTACTCGTGTTGGCGGGTGGGCCTGTGCGGCGCGTCCGTCAGGTGCGCGCAGTGTGAAGCTTGAGCTGTACGGCGTGGTCGTAGTCGTCGTCGATCAGCGTCACGGTGCGGTGTTCGCGGTCGAGCAGTGAGGCCGCGATCGAAGCTCGGTAGCCGGAGGCGCAGTGCACCCACACGTCGCCGTCGGGGACCTCTGCAAGTCGGTGCGGCAGTTCGTGAAGGGGGATATTCACTGCACCGGGGATATGGCCGTCCGCGTACTCGGACTGTTGACGTGTGTCGAGCACAGTGATGTCGGAGTCGGTTGCGGCAAGTCCGGCGAAGTCGGACACCTCGTAGGACCGCACGTGGCCGTCGCCGGCGAGTGAGTGAATCTCACCGACAGCCGAACCGGAGGGGCGGTCGATGCCGATGCGCGCCAACTCTCGTGTGGCATCGTCGATTTGGTCGGAGGTGTCACCGATCAATGTCAGCGGCGCACCCCACTGGTAGAGCCATCCGAGGTAGGTGACGAACGTCGTCGACAGCTCGAAACCGAGGGAGCCGTCGAGATGTCCAGCAGCGAAGGCGGTTCGTGCGCGGAGGTCGACGACCCACTGGCCATCGTCGATGCGCCTGCGTAGTTCGTCGGGATCGACAGGCTCCGGGGTGGACAGATCGATCGGGGCCGGACCTTCGGTGTTGATGACGCCCATGTGGGCGTAGTACGCGGGGTAGGCCGACAATCCTGCGATCAACTCGTCGACGTACGTCTGCTCGTCCTGGGTCAGCGCGGGATTGGACTGCTGCTGTTCACCGATGGTCGACGAGTCGCCGCTGGTGGGGGTCGCGGAGCAGAAGCTACCGAACCCGTGGGTGGGGTAGACCTCGACATCAGCGGGCAGCTCGGCGGCGATACGACGGACCGAGTGGAACTGCGCGTGGGTGAGCTCGTCGGTGTGCTCGGAACCGAGCAGGTCGGTGCGGCCGGTGGATCCGTACAGCATCGAGCCACCGGTGAAGATCGCGATCGGTTCGTCGCCGAGTCGCAGCACGTAACTGACGTGATGATGTGTGTGGCCCGGGGTGTGCATCACCTGAAATGTCGCCGATCCCGCTTCGACGACATCGCCGTCGCCGACTGCGCGCCGTTCGTATTCGACCGGGTCGCCCTCGGGGACAACGTATTCGGCTCCGGTGGCGCGTGCGAGTTCGAGTCCGCCGGTGACGTAGTCGTTGTGGATGTGGGTTTCGAGTACGTGGGTGATCGCGGCGTTCTTCTCCGTGGCCAGTGCCAGGACGCGGTCGATGTCACGTTGGGGATCGATCACGACGGCGATGCCGTCGTGGCTGATCAGGTAGCTGCGGTCGCCGAGGCTCGACGTTTCGATGATTGCGATGTCTGGATCGGTGGTGCTCACGGGGTACTCCTACGGTGTAATCGGGTCGGCCTCGTTTCTGACGTGAAACGTCCTCGTTCAGGCCAGTGCGAGGAAGAGCTTTTCCAGTTCTGCTTCGGTCATGGGCTCTTTGTTGTCTGCGGTGTCGCCGGTCATGCATTCACGAAGGCCGGTGGCCACGATCTTGAATCCGGCTTTGTCGAGGGCGCGGGAGACGGCGGCGAGTTGAGTGACGACGTCTTTGCAGTCGCGTCCGTTCTCGATCATGCCGATCACACCGGCGAGTTGGCCGTGTGCGCGGCGCAGACGGTTGAGTACCAATGCGATGCTGTCTTCGTCGCCGATCATTGCGGTCTCCTGAGGGTGTGTGATGGTGGTAGTCGTTCCAGATTACCCCCGGGGGCATCGGTTCGGTGTGTGCAGTCGGTCATGAAAGAACGAGGGTGTCGACAAGTACATAGCCCGCGACGGCGAACACCAGGTAGGCGAACCACGTGCGCAGCTTGTCGGTGTCGATGCGTGTGCTCAGTTTTCCGGCGACCAGCGAGCCTGCGATCGCAGCACCGGCGAACGCCGCTTTCAGTGGCCAGTTCCCGCCGAGCCCGTCGGCCTGAGCGATCAGTCCGGCGGCGGAGTTGGCGACGATGACCACCAGCGACGTTCCGACAGCGACACTCATCTCGATTCCCAGCAACAGCACCAGAGCGGGGATGATCAGAAATCCTCCGCCGACGCCGAACAGTCCGGTGAGGACACCGACCCCGAACCCGGTCGGTATGGACCGTGGTGCGCATCGCCGCCAATCGATCCCGGAACTTCCTGTCTTGCAAGCGGTTCCGACATCGTCGGTGCTGCGCAGCATCCGCGCCCCGGCGATGATCATGACGATCGCGAAGCCGATCATCACTGCGGCCTCGGGCAGATGCCTGCCCAGGACGCTGCCGACCAGCGTGCCGACGATACCGGTGGCCGCGAAGATCGCCGCCAGTCGCCATTCGACGAGCTTCGCCCGCACCTTGGGGATGGCCCCGGTCGCCGAGGCGACACCGATCACCAGCAACGATGTCGGTATCGCCTCCGACAGGTCCATTCCCAGGGCGTAGACGAGAACCGGGACGGCGAGGATCGACCCGCCGCCTCCGAGGAGACCGAGCAGGATGCCGACGGCGACGCCGAGGACCAGTGCCAGCGTCAGGGTCATCAGCTGTGGGCTGCGTCCTGGCCACCGAGTGCGTCGATGGCGGCCTGGAGCTTGGTGGTGGCCTCGGCCGCGACGTCGGACAGTGCTGGCTCGCCGGTCGCTTGGACCATGATGTCGGGGTTCATCGCTTCGACAATGACCGATCCGGAAGCGGAGGTGTCGGCGCGGACGACGACATTGCACGGCAACAGCAAGCCGATCTGGCGCATGACCCCGACGGCGCGGTGCGCGAGGGACGGATTGCAGGCACCGAGGATCAGATACTGCTCCATGTCCTCGCCGAGCTTGGCCTTCAACGTGGCCTGCATGTCGATTTCGGTGAGAACACCGAAGCCCTGATCTGCGAGGGAGGCTTTGACGGCGTCGACTGCGGTGTCGAAGTCGGTGTCGGTCAGAGTGGTCGAGAGTGCGATGTTCATAAGGGAAGTTCCTTTCGGTCGTCGAACTGCGGTGATCTGGGCCTACCCGATTCGGGGCTGGCGAATACTCGGCACGCCCACCCTGGTGAGAAGCGCGCTGGCCGGGCACCAGCCGACCGCTGCGTAAAGGGCGAGGTTCGCGGCAGCGAACGCGCTGAGCAGTCGCCACTGCGGTGCGTGGAGTTCGCCGAGGGCCAGGCCGGTGGCGGTGACGCCGGCGGCGAGGGCGGGGACGATACGTTCGATCGGCCAGCCCGCGAACGCGGACGAGCGAGTGGTGTTCGGATCGATCATGATTGCTCCGTTCGGGTTGTAAGGGTGGTCAGTGCGAGAAGCTGATCGACGGCAGCACCTTGCACAACCAGGCCGGCGACCACCATGCGGCGCGTCCGGTCAGACGCAGCAGGACCGGCAGCAGGATCAGCCTGATCAGGAAGGCGTCGAGCAGCACTGCGACACCGAGGATGATGCCCATTTCTTTCGGTGGGAGCGGATCGGAGAGTGCGAAGGTGAAGAACACGGCGACCATCACCGCGGCGGCGGCAAAGATGACCCGGCCGGAGTGCGCGAGCCCGTCGACCTGAGCGGCTTTCGGGTCCCCGGTCTTCTCGTAGTGCTCTTTTGCAGTGGCGAGGAGGAACACGGTGTAGTCCATGGCGATTGCGAAGATCATCGCGAAGAAGAACACCGGCCCCCAACCGTCGAGGAAGCCTTGCGGGGTGAAGCCGAGCAGTGACGCACCGTGCCCGTCCTGGAAGATCAGCTTCGCGACACCGAACGCTGCGGCGGTCGAGAGCAGACTGACTGCGGTGCCGAGTATCGCGATCAGCGGTGCCTGCAGAGCCACGAGCAACAGAACGAAACCGAGCGCCAGAATGATGCCGATCACCAGCGGAAGGTAGTCGTTCAAGGCCTGCTGCAGATCGAGATTCTCCGCCGGGGCACCGCCGACCAACGCCGACTCCGGAAGTTCGGCGCGCAGGTCCCCGAGGATGGTGCCCATTCTCTCGTCCGAGGGGTCCACAGCGGGAAGTGCCTGTAGCAGTGAGTAATTCGAGCCGTCGGCGGCAGGCTGGGGCGGAGTGACCATCGAGATCCCGTCGACGGTACTGGCTGCCGTGGCGGTCGCGGCGGCATCCGCGGAGGGGACGACGATCTGCAGTGCGCCGGGTGCGCCGGCACCGAACTGGGCCTGGACGAGCTCGTAACCCTGGCGAACCGGTGCGTCTTCGGGGACGACGGCGATCGAGGGCATCGCCACTTTCAGTCCGAGGACCGGAAGGGCCAGCGCAATGAGGATGCCGACGGAGACCAGAGCGAACGGCCAGGGGTGCTTGTGGAGCAGTTCACCCCAGGCTGCGAATTTCGGGGAGCGGTGCTGCTGGCGCTTGGCGTAGGGCAGGGAGGCGGCGTTGACCTTGGAACCGAGTGCACCCAGGGTTGCGGGGAGCAGGGTCATGGTGGCGATCAGCACGAAGGTCACGGCGAGCATGATGCCGACGGCCATGGTGCGCACCGCCGGTGCGGGAACGAGCAGGACGGCCGAGAGGCTCACCAAGACCGTCAGACCGGACAGGACCACGGCTTTGCCTGCGGTGTCCATGGTTTCGGCGACCGCGGCACGTGGATCGGCGTTGCGCAGTGCGTCGCGGAACCTGGCGACGATGAACAGGGCGTAGTCGATTCCGAGGGCGAGGGCGAACATCATCGCGAAGTTCATCGCCCACACCGAGATCGGCGTGACGCCGTTGAGCAGAACGAGTCCGCCTGCGGATGCGACCAGGCCGGCAACGGTGAGTAGCAGCGGCAATCCCGCGGCGACGAGGGAGCCGAACGCGAGCACCATGATCGCCAAAGTGACCGGCCAGGAGAACAATTCGGCCTGAATCATGGCGTCGTGGTTGGCCTTGTTGAAGTCCGACCACAGTGCGGAGGATCCGGTCGGGTAGACCTCGATGCCGTCGCCGGAGAGTTCGGTCAGCTCGCCCTTCACCTCGTCGACGGCCTTGACCATGTCGTCGGTACTCGCGTTTGCGCCGGCGATCAAGATGCCGGTGTGACCGTCGGGACTGATCGTCATGCCCGGCTGGGGGGCGATGACCTCACCGAAGCGAGTGTCACCGTCGAATACGGCCGCGACGTCGGTGAGTGTCTGCTGCATCGCTGCGTCTTCGATCGTGGCGGTGTCGGAGTGAACGACCACCTGCACTGCTGCAGAGGAATTGCCGCCGAAATGCTGCTGGGCGAGCTCGCGGACCTGGACGGATTCGGAACCGTTGGCCTGCCAGCCGGCCCCGGCCAAGGATGAGAACACCGATGGCGCAGCCGATCCCAGTGCAACGAGGGCGATCAGCCAGATGCCGAACACCCACCGGCGGCGGGCGACCATCGTGCTTCCCAGGCGGCCTAGTGCGCCGGGTGCCGGTGGCCGATGGCGGTCGTGGCGGCCGGTGGCCGCCGCGGTAGCGGGCTTGGTCACAATTGCTTCTCCTAATACGGGTGGGGGTATTCAGAAGTGTTGAAGACGCCCAGAGATTCCTGCGAAATGCAGTGGAGTGCTGTTGGGGTGGGGGTCAGCGACGAAACAGGGAACGAAAGAAGTTGTCGCGTGTAGCTGGGGCGGGTGTCTCCATGGAGCAGGAGCACCGCTGCGACCGCGGAACGTTCTTCATGACGCTGTCGACATGTCGACCGCAGCCAGCCCAGGTGGTCTTACCGCATGCCGGGCACGGGACGGGGTAGCACATGGCGGTCCTTTCTGGCGGGTACATCACTACTGTGACACATACCTAGGGGGGTATGCAAGTACCCGTGGGGGTATGAGGGAAGGGTGGGCCGGAGCCGATCGGTAGACGGCAGTGGTTTTGCCGGATCCAACGCGAGGCTGTGCTGGCGGCCGCAGAAGGCGTTTGATGGTCGCCAGTCTGCGAATGCGGTTGTCCCTCAGGGGTTGATGCTCCACCCACGCGCGAGTTGCGCCGCTATCGTCCGCGAGTTTCTGTGAACCCGCGCAGTTGCATCCCATTTCGATTCGAAGGCCCTTATCTGAACTAGTGCGTAGCGACGCCTGGTCGAACTGGGGAATTTTTTCTATATCTGCTCGGCTCATCTGTCGAGGGCGCCCAATGGGCGGAGTTTTCGCGGGGTTTCACCGCAGTCGTAGCGGTGAGAGTTCGGCCCTAGTCGCTCAGCGACTTGGGCGGATGCCAGGAGGAGAGGCAGATAACAAATTTGCCGAGACTGGTGACGGTGCCTCCCAAGGCCAGCACGTCATATCTCACAAAACCGGACAGCACGCGATCAGTTCTCGACCTCAGCTGTATATCTTTGGCGGGGTAGAGGTTTCATTCTGCGTGGTCCCTGTGCGCCGGTAAGGCCAGCGCACAGAGTGCCGTCACGATCATGATTGCCGCAATGGCGTAGAACGCACCGTTGTACGAGGCCAGGAGGTCGTCCTTGTCGAGACTGCTCGTAGCTGCATAAGTGACCAGGACGGAGAGCCCGAGCGCGCCACCGATCTGTTTGGTGGTATTCATCAGCCCTGAGGCAGCACCCGCGTCGGCGGCGGGGATCCCTGAGGTGACAGCAGCAGTGATGGGAGTGTTCAGTATTCCACTCCCGACGCTGAAGATGATGGCGGGCAGAAGGATTCCCTGCACATAACCGCTGTCGGTATCGAGTTGGGCTTGTACCCAGAATCCTGCAGCAGCCACGATCGATCCGGATGCAATGAGAAAGCGGCCGTCAATTCTGCCCATCATCCAGGGAGTCAGCCCCACCCCGATAGCTATCGCGACAATGGTATGAGGCAGAAAGGCCAGACCTGTTTGTACGGGGCTGTAGCCGAGAACATTCTGCATGGACAGAGTCAGGAAGTACCACATCGGGTTCAGGCATGCTCCAGCCAGCAGCATGATCACATTGCCGATGGAGACTGCCCTGTTCCGAAAGATATGCAGCGGTATCAGAGGTGACGATGTCACCCATTTTTCGACGACGACGAAGGCGATCAGGAGCGATACGCCAATCGCAATGCCAGAGATGGTCGAGTTTGCCGACCAACCATCATCTGCAGCCTGGGCGATACCGTAAGCCAAGGATCCGAGACCTGCTGTCGCCAAGACTGCTCCAGCGAAGTCCAGTCGTGGACGCGGCCCAGAGGGACGATCAGCGGCAATATAGCGAACAGCCAGCAGCACTGCAGCCATCCCGATCGGCACATTGATCAGCAGCGTCGACCGCCATGTCAGATATTCGGTGAGGATACCTCCCACCAAATTTCCTGCTGTACCGCCTGCGATGCCCACCGCCGTCCAAGTGGCCAGTGCACGAGTGCGACGAGGGCCTTCGGGGAAAGTGGCGGTCAAAACAGTTAGCGTCGCTGGCGCGAGGATCGCAGCACCCAAGCCTTGAACCGCCCTGGCCACGACGAGAAGAGACGCCGAATTTACGAGGCCACCGGCGAGGCTTGCTCCGGAAAACACTGCCAAGCCGATCAAAAAGACCCGTCGGCGCCCCAGAAGATCCGCCAGACGGCCACCGAGCAGCAGGAAGCCCGCAAAGGTCAATGCGTAGGCATTCACTACCCATGCCAATCCGCCAGCGTCGAACCCAAGACTCTCGCGGATGGACGGCAGAGCAACATTCACCACCGAGATATCAAGAACAACCATGAACTGCGCGGCACACACCACTGCGAGTGCGATGCTCGCGGAGCGATGTCGGTTTTCCTCGACGAGCGTGGTGTTCATCGGACTTCGAGGCATAGGCCACTCCCCAAAACTTGGTACATCTGTATCTTATACAAACGTACCAAGGTGAGTTTTTGCAGATGTCGAGTTCCGGCTCTACCTCCGACACAGGGAGCCCTCGCGGAGCCACAGTTTCCGAGCACAAGACAAGCGGTACAGACGTATCATCTACGGCTGTACCAGGATCGGTTCGACACATGCAGGGAGATTTCACGGTGCCACGCAGACCCGACCCCACCCGGCGCCGTGCAGAAATTGCCGAGGCGCTTGTTCGTGCCGCCAATCGAGACGGTCTGCATGCGGTAACAATGAGATCCGTCGCCGCCGAAGCCGGTGTGTCGCTGCGGTTGGTGCAGTACTACTTCACCAGCAAAGAGGAGCTCCTGGTCGGCGCTCTCCAACATCTGGAACAAAGTAGCCAGGAGCGATGGGCACAACGACTGGCCGATCTTCCGAGTCCTCCGCCACCACGATCGATCATCGATGCGTTCGCGGCCGAAGCGTTGCCAACCGACGAACCCAGCAGCATGTTTCATCTGGTGTGGATGTCCTACGCGGTTCTCGCGATGACCAATACTCAGGTTGCACGGCATCCGTCCATCAGCGGCATCGACCGACTGGAGCGCCAACTCACCGAAGCACTGCAACGCTCGGCGGATGCCGACGAACTTGTCGACTGTGACGCGGCGATTGAGGCTGCACGCCTGGTGGCACTGGTCAACGGTCTGGGCACGAGCATCCTGGTCGGTCAGCGCTCCATAGATCGAGCCACCGAAGTAATCACCTACCACCTCGATCGCCTCTTCGCGGTTCCACCAGCAACGATCACCGAGCCTGCCACCTGATTACAACTGCAGTGCCGGCATCTACGCTCGACGAACCCCTGGGCTGCGGGGCCAGCTGAGGTGATTCAGCGAAAGATTGCCCATACTGCGAGGACTACCAGCAGTACGGCAAGGACGAACAAAACCACGAACGTGGCGGTGGGATGGTCGTTGATCCATTCGCTGAGTGCGTGGAGGCGGGTCGATGCATCGGATGTGATGGTCATGCCGTCACTTTCATGAGTTCACACCTGGAGTGGTTTCCGGTGAGGTGGCGGATGGGTGGTCAGGCCGGTGGGTCGAGCCTCTCCGTCGCCGGGACGGCAGCGGCGTCGAAGTCCGCGGCCGAAGTCGAGCGAACTCGCTGCCACGCGTGCCAGAGGAACCACGTCGAGAGAAAGGCACCGACCACGGTGCTCGCGACGAAATCGCTTGCGGTTTCAGTGAGGGCATGCACGTGGGGTTCCCTCAATTCCAGGTGGTATCGGGCAATCCAGAGGGGAATGGCACCGAGAGTGATGGAGACTGCCATGAGGGCGAAAAAGGTTGCTGCCCAGCGTCCTCCGCTTGCATGATCGATGTCGGCGAACGACCATGCCAGGCACAGGATGTATGCGTACACGGCGGAGATCAGTGCGGCGAGCATGTGCGCTGTGACCGGATTGTCTGTGAGCGCCGTCCATTTCAGGATCGAAAACAGTGTCGTCGTGGCCATGGTGCCCGCTGTTGCGATCAGGAGGAATTTCACGGCTTCGGGGTAGCGCAGAAGCCTCGCGATCCAGCGCTGCGGCAGGGCGTACACGAGGGCTTGGGAGAGGATGGTCAGTGCCGAGGTCACGTTTGCGCTTTCCGGCGTGGGGGCTGGGGGAACATGTACGACGAAGGTGTCATGAGGTGCTCCGGCGCGGCATGACGAAGAGCCATCGTTGTCCGGCGGAGGTCAGCGCTGCGTGAATCGCCAGGGATCCACCGACTGCAACGGTGGCTACCAGGAGGGGGCCGAACACCAACAGCGCGTTACGGGTGAAATCGAAGCCGGCGTGAACAGCGGCGACCACGATGATGCCGAGAAGTACTTCGTGCATGAGGTACACCGGCAAGGTGAGTGTTCCGAGCTTTCTGAAGGGGGCGAATATCCGCAGTGCCTGCAGTTGCGATGTGAGAGTGATGCCGACGAACAGACCCAAGGCGCTCAGGGTGATCGTCGCGGCGCCGACCGAGGTGATGTACCCATTGACGTGCAGGGCGTACGCGAGCGCGAATGCGGTGCCGGAGAGCGCGAGACGTGTCATCGTCGTCGATGCGGCGGCGGCGCGGATCATCTGTTGCAGGTGCGCTCCGGCGAGGAAGAAGAGGAAGAGTTCCATCATGTTTCCCCAGGTCCAGTCGACGCCTCCGATGCTGGGAGCGGTGAAGGCCAACGCGATCGCACCGAGCAGTTGGACTCGATAGTCGATTCCGCCGAGTGCTTTCGTGAGCACCGTGTACACCGCGAGTGCGTAGAGGAACCACAACCCGCTGGTCGGTACGACCAGCGCAGTGATCAAGTTCAGTGGGCTCGAGGTTTCGTCGGTTCCTGCGGTGGCCGGAAAGGCGCTGAAGAACACGAAGCGCAGAACCGTCCACATGAGGTAGAGGTATGCCAGAGGCAGGACTCGCCGCCGGATCACCGTTGCCCACGGCAGTGATGTCACTTTGTGTGCGAAGAGGCCGGCGGTGAGGAAGAACAAGGGCATCCGAATCGGTTCCGCAACAGCGTTGATGTCGTTCCAGATCCCTGCGGCCAACCCGCGGGTGACGAGAAAGTTGGTGCTGTGCAGGAGGACGACCAACGCGATGCTGATCCCTTTCGCCAGGTCGACCCAGTCCACCCGCCCTGTGTGCGCTGCCGTATCGCCCGATTTCGGTTCGATGGTTCCGTCGTTGATTCGGTGCACCGGATCTTTCTCCTCGATGGTGTTGGGCGGACGTGACTCTCATGGACTTGGCGGCGGTCGAACACCCGCCACAACTTTACTCTTACGTTACAGTAGGTTTATCGAGGGTCCGGAGCGTCCTGGTGCCATTTCACCGACCGCCGCGAACGGGGGCCCGCCGGGTGGCGAGTTCCGGTTTCTCGACAACACGGCGAGAACCAGACGTGAAGTACCACCATAATTCGTTGCGCTACAGCACAATTAGGTGATAACCGAGCGCAGACGGCGTCCACCCATCTCAATGCGATGAAGTGAGGGTGCCGCTGAGCCCTCGGTGACGCTCGAGGCTGGCGCCGTCGAGACCGATGATCTCGACGTGCTTTCCCTTCGCTTCGTACTTGTGCTGAATGGCATCGAGAGTGGCGACCGTCGAGGCATCCCAGATGTCGGCACCGGTGAGGTCGATGATCACGTTCGCCGGATCGTCGACGTAGTCGAACTGATAGACCAGATCGTTGCTCGAAGCGAAGAACAGCTCCCCGGTCACCCGATAGACGCGGGTATCGACGAGTCCGTCCTCGTTGGTGTCCGCTTCGGACACCTTCTCCACATTCGTCAGATGCGCGACGCGGCGGGCGAACATCACCATCGCCGTCAGCACACCGACGATCACGCCGTAGGCGAGGTTGTGTGTGGTGACGGTGACGATCACGGTGGCGGCCATGACGAGGGTTTCGCTACGCGGCATGCGGCGCAGGGTCTTCGGGTGCACACTGTGCCAGTCCATGGTTCCGACGGAGACCATGATCATCACCGCTGCGAGCGCGGCCATCGGGATCAAGGCGACGACGTCACCGAGTCCGACGACGAGGATCAGCAAGAACACTCCGGCCAGGAACGTCGAGATGCGGGTGCGGGCGCCGGATGCTTTGACGTTGATCATGGTCTGGCCGACCATCGCGCAACCACCCATGCCACCGAAGAATCCGGTCAGGACGTTCGATACTCCCTGCGCCCACCCTTCGCGGGTCTTGTTCGAGTGCGTGTCGGTGATGTCGTCGACCAACTTCGCCGTCATCAGCGATTCGAGGAGGCCGACCAGCGCCATCGCCAGCGCGTAGGGAGCGATGATGGTGAAGGTGTCGACGGTGAGCGGCACATCAGGAAAGAACAGCGACGGCAGGCTCGACGGCAATTCGCCCTCGTCCCCGACGTCGGGGACGTTCAACGCGAAGACCACCGTCGCCGCGGTCAGCAGCACGATCGCCACCAGTGGTGCCGGTACTGCGGTGGTGAGTTTGGGGAGCAGGATCATCACCAGCAATCCGACTCCGACCATCGGATACACCATGGCGGGGACACCGATCAGGTGTGGGAATTGGGAGGTGAAGATCAAGATCGCCAGTGCGTTGACGAAACCGATCATCACGCTGCGCGGGATGAAACGCATCAACTTGGCAACACCGAGGACACCGAAGGCGATCTGAAAGATGCCGGCCAGGATGACGGTGGCGATGAAGTAATCCAGTCCGTATTCACGTGCAACCGGCGCAATGACCAGGGCTATCGCACCGGTAGCGGCGGAGATCATTGCCGGGCGGCCTCCGAGGAATGCGATGGAGACGGCCATGACGAAGGATGCGAACAGCCCCACACGGGGGTCTACGCCGGCGATGATGGAGAACGCGATCGCCTCGGGAATCAAGGCGAGGGCAACGACCAATCCGGCGAGGACCTCGGTTTTGAGTAGTCGCGGTGATCGCAAGGCGCTCATGACCGTCGGTGCGGTCATCTGTGCGTCCCGAATGGTCGAGGGTGGTGAGGCATGTGCTGCCACGATGCTCCGTTCACGTGTGAGCAGGAGAGTTCCTACTCGGCTGGGGTGGCGCGTCGTGCGCCGGGGATGCGTGCGGCAAACCTGGGAATCTCCTGGCCGCGGCCGCCTGGACAGGCGACGGGGTTGACCGAGAACGGCGAACCCTACTCTTACGGAATGGTAGAGTTTGGTTACCGGATAGGCAAAATAGTGTGACGCGCCCCACCGTGCCGTGAAGAAAGATCGGGGCATGTGGGTAACCCGCATCCACGTTCTTGCAGTACTGGGCGCAGCTGCTGCGCATGACCGTGACCGAAGGGGACAACGATGGCGGCGGAGAATGTGGAGAAACTTCACGCACTGTTGCGCACACTGGACACGGTGATGGTCACGACCGTCGACGATCAGAACCGGTTGATCAGCAGGCCGATGGCCTTGCGCGTGGGCGATTTCGGCGGAACTTTGTTCTTCCTTGCTCCGACGAACTCGCGCATCATCTCCCACATCGCCGCGAGATCGGCGGTCAACATATCGTTCACATCGGCGAACAGTTCCGTATCCCTCACTGGTACTGCGGATTTCACCACCAACTACAACAGTGTGGCCGAGCACTGGCACAGCATGCTTGCCCCGTGGCTCCCCCGCGGAACCACCGGGGCGGCGCTGATCGAGGTCACCATCGACGAGGCGAGATTCTGGAGCGTTCCCCACGGTTCGACAGGAGCTACCGGCGCCTAGCGCTCGCCTGTCACCGCAATTCAGCCGTGTCGAATCGCCGGAATATCAAGTGCGCAATAATAGTTCACAGACCGGAGGCCATCCGAATATCTGGACGGAGAGCCTCGACCCGCCCTGGGACGGGGCCTACTCCGCCGGCGCGCTCCCGGATCAGAGAGATGCCGGCGACGATGAACCCGAAGTCGCGCTTCGCGCTGCGAGCAGTTCGGTCAGTTCCTCGGCGTACGCCAATTGCCGCCGAAGCGTGGTGCAGCTCTCCGAAGCCTTGCCGTGGCATTCGTTGATGAAGTCCTCCGCCTCGGAGCGCTCTTTCTCGGTAGCCGAGTCGTCGTTGACGACGTCGAGCGCATCGAGTAGGCCTTTCATTTCGGCCAGGGTGAATCCGAGTGGCTTCATACGCCGAATAACCAGTAGGCGTTCGACATCGGCTTCGGTGTAGAGACGGAAACCGCCGACGCTTCTCTCCGAGGGAACGACCAATCCGACGTCGTCGTAATGCCGCACGGTGCGGATGGACAACTCGGTGCGGTGCGCGACCTGCCCAATCTGCATATGCATGCCGTCGTCGTCACCCATCGGTGCACCTCCACATCCATCTACCCGGCCTTGAATGACGGGCAGATGTTTGCGCCCGCGCTCGGTGACCACTCTAGCGAGCACCCGCATCGGACCAGACCTGCCGGACCGAACGCGAGGTGCGAGCCACCAAACTCTACTGTAACGTACGGGTAGAGTTGCCGTCCTGAGTTGATCGGCGAAAATCCGAGGAGACAGTTCGTTGCCTGTTCCATCGCTGACGTCACCCCGCTGGGCACCTGTCACCATTGCCATGGGTACCGCATTCTCGATTGCGGTGGTCGCCGCGTACTCGATCATCGCAGTCAACGGATATTTGATGGATCTGTCCGTCTTCCGTGACGCAGGACTGGCTTTCACATCAGGGTTGCCGCTGTATTCGGAAGATTTTCCGAGCTCGTCCGGGTTCCGGTTCATCTACTCGCCGTTCGCGGCGATAATTTTCGCGCCGATGGCGTGGAGTGATCCCGTTGTCCTGCAGGTGATATGGACATCGATCAATATCGCGCTGGTGTGGTGGATCCTGAAAGTCGTCCTGCGCCAATTGTCGATACCGCGGCCATCTCTTGTGGCTGCGGCGCTGACTGGTGTGGCGCTGGTCCTCGAGCCGGTGCGCTCGAACCTCGGGTTCGGGCAGGTCAACATCGCGTTGATGGCGTTGGTCGTCGCCGATTGCTGCGGCGCCCTGCCCCGCAGATTCAGAGGAATCGGCATCGGAATTGCCGCGGCCATCAAGATCACTCCCGCTGCCTTCGGGCTCGTCCTGCTCGTGCGGCGAGACCTACCCTCGATCGCCCGCGCCCTCGGCGCATTCTTGGTCACCGTCGGTATCGGTTTCGTATTTCTGCCCAAGGATTCGGTGTGGTTCTGGGCGACGGAATTCTTCCGCAGTGACCGCGGCGGTGCGCACGAGTTCTTCCGCAACCAAGCCGTCACCGGACTGTTGGCCCGACTCGGCGCCCAGGGCATGCTCAAAGATGCGATCTGGCTGCTGATCGTCGCCATGATCATCGCCGCCGCAGCCTACGCAGGGCACCGCTTCACGCGCAGCGGGGAACCTGTCCTCGCCCTCGGGGTCGTCGCGCTGGCGTCGCTGCTCGCGGCACCGATCGCGGTCACTCACCACTGGGTGTACGTCATCATGCTGATCCCCCTCGGGGTGGCGCCGCAGTACCGATCGTGGAGGCCCCTCATCGCCGTTGCCGTCACAATTTTCGCCATCGGCCCCTATTTCGTCCTGAGATGGACGTTCCCGGGGGGATGGGCTGGTGAACTTGCGCAGCAGGTGATCGGAAACGCCCAACTCCTGACAGCGCTCGTCCTCTTCGTGTGCGCGGTGCGTGTCGCTGCGACCCGGGACCGCACCGGCTCCGATGCAGCCCCTGCTCCCGCATCCCGTCAGGATGTGGAAGAAGCCGTTCCTTCACCCGTGTGAGCAGGTGAAGAAACGGCCCCTTCGGTGAGGATGAGCTGACGTCAGTGACCGCCGCCGAGCTTGCCGGAGAGCCGATCCAACCGCTCGAGGCTGGCGCCGTCGAGACCGATGATCTCGACGTGCTTTCCCTTCGCTTCGTACTTGTGCTGAATGGCATCGAGAGTGGCGACCGTCGAGGCATCCCAGATGTCGGCACCGGTGAGGTCGATGATCACGTTCGCCGGATCGTCGACGTAGTCGAACTGATAGACCAGATCGTTGCTCGAAGCGAAGAACAGCTCCCCGGTCACCCGATAGACGCGGGTATCGACCAGGCCGTCCTCGTTGGTGTCCGCTTCGGACACCTTCTCCACATTCGTCAGATGCGCGACGCGGCGGGCGAACATCACCATCGCCGTCAACACACCCAAGATCACGCCGATCGCCAAATTGTGAGTACCCACAGTCGCAGCGACCGTCACCACCATCACCAACGTCTCACTCTTGGGCATCAGCTTCAGAGTGCGCGGATCGATACTGTGCCAATCCATGGTTCCGACGGACACCATGATCATCACCGCAACCAGAGCGCCCATCGGGATCAACGCGACGACGTCACCGAGCCCGACGACGAGAATCAACAAGAACACACCGGCCAGGAACGTCGAGATGCGCGTGCGGGCACCGGAGACCTTCACGTTGATCATCGTCTGCCCGATCATCGCGCAACCGCCCATGCCACCGAAGAACCCGGTGACCAGGTTCGCCACACCCTGCCCCCACCCTTCGCGAGTCTTGTTCGAGTGAGTGTCGGTGATGTCGTCGACCAACTTCGCCGTCATCAACGATTCGAGGAGGCCGACCAGCGCCATCGCCAGCGCATACGGCGCAATGATCGTCAGCGTCTCCATATTCCAAGGCACATCAGGAAAGAACAACGACGGCAAGCTCGACGGCAATTCGCCCTCGTCCCCGACATCGGGAACGTTCAACGCAAACACCACCGTCGCCGCAGTCAACAGCACGATCGCCACCAGCGGCGCCGGCACCACCGAGGTCAACCGCGGCAGGAAAATCATCACCAACAAACCGACTCCGACCATCGGATACACCAAAGCCGGCACACCGATCAGATGCGGCAGCTGCGAAGTGAAGATCAAGATCGCCAACGCGTTGACGAACCCGACCATCACGCTGCGCGGGATGAAACGCATCAACTTGGCGACACCGAGAACACTGAGCACCACTTGGAAAATGCCGGCCAGGATGACAGTGGCGATGAAGTAATCCATCCCGTACTCACGCGCAACCGGCGCAATGACAAGCGCTATCGCACCGGTAGCAGCGGAAATCATCGCCGGGCGGCCCCCGACGATCGAGATGGTGACCGCCATCGTGAACGAGGCGAACAGCCCGATCCGCGGATCGACCCCGGCGATGATGGAAAAAGAAATTGCCTCGGGGATCAACGCGAGCGCGACGACCAGTCCGGCAAGGACCTCGATCTTGAGCCGGCGAGGTGAACGCAACGCCGCACGCACAGACGTACCCGCCTCCCCCGCCTCTCGCACCTGCGGGGCCGTACCGCCCGTGTTCTGGGCCATCACATTGCTCCATCCGACTCCGCCCACGTTCGAGCGCGGAATCAATACGTAATTTTCGAGGCTGCAAGCGCCTACGAATCGGATTTACCTGTGCACACCACCGCGCTCGGCAGCGCACAAACACAGAGGCACTCTACCCTCACAAGAGAGTAGAGTGCCTACCGGAAATTCTCGGTCGCTACCACCTGCCATCCGTCTACCGGCTGCTGCACCCGGCACGGAAGGTTCCCGATCCGGCACGCTCACCCCAATCAGGTTCATGCTCGTCATGCAGGAGGTTGGACGATGTGCGCGACGATGTCCGGGAAGCTGGGCATGTTGAGTTGAACGGCACGACGGGCCCGTCGATCGATCTGATCGAGCTTTTCCTCGGTAGCCACGAGGCTCACGCGGAGACCTTCTGCTTCACCGATCCAGCCTTCGCTGTCCGCCTCGGCAATTCGGGCAGCAAGGTTGTCGCGTATCTCGACGAGCCGGAAACGTTGTGCGGGATCAACACGCAATACAGGGCACCGGATGCAACTGTGTTCATGCTGGCAGCTGGTGCCGTAGGCGCGGCCGCATTCGCCGAGGGCGAGTTTGCGGCGCTCGAAGTGTCCGAGAAACTCATCCCATTCGGTATCTGTCGGGGTGCGGTACTCCTCGCTCGGGCGGAGGGCACGTCGGCGCGAGATGAAGGCGCGGTGACCGTTGATCGCTTCCTCCGGGTAGATGGCTTTGTATCCCATGGTTGTGTTGATGTCCTTGTGCCCCAACAGAACTTGAGCGATATGCGGAGGCATGCCGTTCATGATGGCGTCGGTAGCGAAGATTCGGCGCAGATCATGGGGCTGGAAGTACAGCGGTTCGCCTGCTGCGTCCTTCACTCCTGCCGCATCGATGAGTTCGGTCAGTGCATTGCGGATCAAACCTGCAGATACCGCGCGGTGGTGACCACCGCATTTCCATTGGAACAAGAGTGGGGCCGGGGCCACCCAGATACGTTCGTTCCGGTCGTAAAGAGGCACAAGCGGTACTCCTCCGTCCGCGCCGCGTATTCGGGACACGATTGTCGACAGCATGTCGGCGAGGTCCGGGCTGACCACAAGTAGGCGTTCCTCGTCTGTCTTCGAGGGTGCTATCTGCAGTAGCGGGATGAGCTCTCCGGTGGCGGGTAATCGATATTGGGTGATGCTGTGATGGCTGATTTCGAGCATCTCTTCGATTCGAACGCCTGTGTGTCGCAGGACTTCCACAGTTGCCAGAGCCCAGAATGCTCGGTTCTCGGCTTCTCGGAGCCGGATGGTTCGTCCCTCGGAGTCGTAGATGACCGGAATGCCGTCAGCGCTTGCTTTCAACCATGGGTCCGACTTGGTGTAGGTCTTGCCGAGGACGGTGAATTTGGAGCCCGGCGATGCTGCAACAGCGGCCTCGAGGAGCATCCTGGCGTCATGGGCTCGTTGTTCTGCGATACGCACCAGTTCTGGCAGTCGAGGTAGTCGCTCTCGTGTGCGCTGATCCATGCGTGCTTTGCGTCGGCGTCCGATTTTCTTCGCGCTCGTCTCTCCTGGGCCGATCGGGCACGGCACTACCCACCTCGCCCACCGTGCGGGGTCGAGTGCTGCCCACGCCGCCAGGTCGAGATAGAACGCGCGCACAGCTGTCAGCATGTCGGTGTAGTTCATTCGTGGACTACGGGTCTCGGCGTACGTTCCGTCGGGGAGTCGGCGGCGGCTGACCTTCCAATGCATGCGTTCTTTCCATGCCTGGGCTACGCCGCGGTCGAGTTGCAGCGAGTTGATTCCGGGATGGGTGGTCTCCAGGTTTTTCCAGAAATGCAGCGCCAAATGTCGTGAGAGATTGTCGAGCGTCGTGTAATCCAGCGAAGGGTGACGTTCGGACAGATAGTCCACGAGGAGATTCCGGACGTCGGCGTTTGCGATGTCGAAGCGATCGACGAGTTCTGCGACGGTGCTCTGTCCTCGGTACACCGTGACGAATCGTAAAGTCGGTGGCGCGTCTGGTGGGAAGATCCCGATGTCGTGGAGAAGTTTGTAGAAGAGGTAGCGCGTTTTACCTCTCGAACATACGGCGAGCTCCGCCTGGCGAAGTTCGACGCAGTCGCCGACGGTGATGTCGGATAGGCCGCCGCCTTTGGACAGGATCAACATGGAGATCTGCCATCGTGCAGTTCGACCTTGCATTGCTTGGGCAGTCTCTGCACCGGCCGCGGCCTCCAGTCGTTCGAATCCTCTCGGATCTCGGCTGATTGCCGCCCAGTCGCGCCAGTAGTGCGACCGGTGCAGTTGGACCACGAAACGTAAATCGGGGCGAATCAGATCCGCGACGAACAATCCGATCAGGGCATGCGTCAGGACTGTGGGCCGAACCGATTGCACTCCCTGTTCGTCCATCCACGTTTCCGGTATCGAAACCCATCCGAGACCGTGTTCGGCGACGCAACTGCCGTTCCAGCGGCCTTGCCAGCTCTTTCCTGGAAACGAATTCAGCCACCGCAGAAGCATCCCCGCACCTCGGACAGCATCGCGCTGAAAGTTCTCGCTACCCGGAGCCCGGATCATGAGTGCTTCCACCCGCTTCAGTGCGGCCGCTCGGCCGAGTTCAGTCGTCTTCCACGACGATGGCACCACACGCGGTGGATACCGATCGAGGAGTGTGTCGATGACACTGCGATTCGCACCTTCGCGGGCATCGACGTTCAGGCTCCAACTGGCAGGCGCTTTGGAGACACGTGCAGAAACCATCAGCGTCGACCTCCGAAAAGTACGTCCAACACTGCCGGGTTGTAGCCCGGCGCTGGCGGTGCGTGCAGCGATTGGGTGTTGCCGGTGTACCGAGCATGGTGGGCTCGTACGTGCGCGAAAACTTCGTCGCGGCTCGGGGTCAGATACAGCTGAGTGGTTGTCAGGTGCGCGTGGCCCAGGATCCATTGCACATCGGACAACGGCATGTCAGGATCGCTCGTCATCCGAAAGGCTGCGGTGTGGCGCAGGTCGTGAATGGTCCAATTGGATCCCAACATCGACTGCGCCCGTGAGAACATCGCGCGCGCTCCCGAATACGACAGCTGCCGCCACGGCCTGCGCAACGTCATCCACAAGGGATGATCGCAGCCGTGAGGGGCATCCTTTCCCCAGGCCTCTTCTTGATAGATCCGCAACCACACGAATGCATCTGGCGACGCCGGCAACTGTTGGACCTCCCGGGTCCCCTTCCTTATTACGGTGATCAATTGCTGGCCCGGGTCCGCACTCTTCTGGGACATCGACAGGAGCTCGTCGGCGCGGGCGCCGGTCGAAACCCAGAAGGCCAACATTGCCCGATCTCGGTTAGACGACAACGCCGCGAATAGTTCGTTGAAACGATCATCGGGAATGCGCTTGGGTATCCGTTTCGGAACCTTGGGTCTGTATCGCCCCTTCCGCTCGTTACGAAACGGATCCTGCGGATCGTGATGCGCGTTCGACCGAAAAGCGCGGGGCGAGCGATCCACCGGGAACGGATTGACGACCGGCCCAGCACCGATGCTCATCTGAAAATCGTAGAACGCCCGCAACACCGTTTCCGCGTGCGCTCGAGTGGCCGGGGAGAATTTCTGTCCCTGCCGCGGCTTGCCGGTGACCTCGTTGACCACCCAATGACCACTCTTGGCCGCATTGCCCCCTACAGGTGTTGTGCCGGAGACTTTTTCGCCCCGCCTCCGCCAATGTTCACGCCTGGGTTTATCCGCAATCTTCATCCAACGCGCAAAATCACGGCCCTCCGCGGGACTGGCTCTCTCCCATCCCACGTCGACCGCTGCGAGAAATCTCCACCACCGCAACAAGTCATGCCCGTACGATCGGATCGTCGCCGACGATCGGTCACACGCGTGAAGTTCCTCGAAAAATAGTGTCGCAGCGCCGATTACCTCACCCGACGCATCGAGTAACCGGTAGGGCTCTGCTTCGGAACCTGTCGAAATCAGCCGCCCCACGTCGGGAACGACCAGCCCTGCAAGATCAGCCCGGCGCATCTCGCTGCACATACTGAGGAAAGTATCAGCACAGCCCCTGACCTGCAATGATGCAATTTTTTAGTTCAGTTAATACGCCAGCGCTCCCCTGTTGGGGGCTGCCCGAGCGTGGCGAGCATCGGCGGCACTGGTTTTCCTGTGGCGGCGCTCATGCCTTCTACTGTGCGCGGGTTTGTGCTGGGTTCGGCCAGTTTTCGGGAGGTTGAGACAATAGCGATATGAGCGAGACTGCAGAACCGGGCGAGGATCAGGGGTGGACTCCGGCTCCGGATGTGGGGCAGGCCGGCGCCGTCATCCTCGAGAGTGGCAGGTGGGCGTACCGATACAAAGAAGGTGCGGTTCCGATCCTCATGAAGATGCCAGAGCGCCCGAATCCGGCGTAACTGGTTGCTGTGCTGTTCGCGGACCCCGTTCGTAAGCTGACTACCCATAGATCACTGAGGGATCACCGGCCGGGTACTAGGCGGAATGTAACGCGGTCTTCGCACCGTGTTGAGGTGTGTCCGTCCGATGCCTTCAGGACCACCGAATAACTCCTCTGCGCGTCGGCTGTTGAGGAACCTGCTGATCAGCTCCCATAATTCGTCGGCGAATGTAGGCGCGTCGGGTCCGACCAGCCGGAGCAGAACTTCGAACGCCTCGTCGTCGTCGAGCGCGGCAACGACACCGTGCGAAGCGATCACTTTCCCTTGATCGGGGTACAGACTGCTCAGTGCTTCCAGCCCGTACAGAAAATCTTTGAGGTAGGTGTCCGGGAGCATGCCCATCATTGTTCCACTGGTTGTCAGGTGTCCGATTGTCTCCTGGTCTGGTGTCGATCCGAGATCGCCGCCTTCTCTGCATGAATGAGATGACTGCATACGGTTGTCGCTCCCTGCCGTCCGGTGACATTTTGGACGTCGTCGGCGAGTCCATGAATCGTGGATTGTGTGGGGTCGATGGAAGAGTCATTGAGTAGGTCGGTTTCTGGATCTGGGCAAGACTCGCCCGGCGAAGGATTACGGAGCCGTTGATTGCCCTCCGTCTTGGAGTTCCGGACTTATCGCTCTCTGTTAGTTTGTTGTTCCGGAGGGCCGTCACGAGATGGGGGAAGTACGTTGTCGGATGACTGGAGTCCGGATTTTCAGCCGCACAAGTGGGCGCGGGACAAGGCGGAGTTCGCGGCGTGGATGGACGGGGCGACGGTTCGTGCGCCCTGGAAACGTAACCGGTTCACCATCTGGCGTCGTGAACAGCATGCGAAGCAGATGCACGATTCAGCAGCTGCGGCACGAAAGCAGAAGGCAGATCGGATTGCCAATCCCAGTGCGGAACTTGTTGCGGCGTACCAGGAGTTGCAGGCTGCAGAGGCAGCGTCCGGCGCTCGGCTCGGTTGTGCGCGCGGCGGCGATATGAGCGACCCGGAAACGGTTCGGGTTATTGCTCGGCTGCTCAACGATCACGCAGACAAGTTCAGTAGGAAAGAATGAGCGGCGGTCTGTGAGGATCTGGGGCATGAGATGGCTTCGGCGCAATGCTCCGCCTGCTTCGGTAAGAACGCCGGTGATAGTGCCGCCGCCACCCGCGGTGTTGTTCAGCGAGTACATAAAGAAGCGGCCGCGGCGCCCATCGCCCGTGGGCACAATTTCGAGCATGCTCCACGCTGCGAACCCGTCCGGCGGTGTGAACGAGACAGTTCGCACGCGGCTGGCGATGGTGCTGTACAAACATCAGCAGCCACGGGCTGCCGGGGATCCGCGGTTCCCGTCGATGACGGACCAGATGGTCTCTATTGCGATTGAGCGATTGGTGTTCGTACAGGGCAATTTGCGGTTGGGTGGGCTCGCCCCGACATCTGGCGCACTGTTACGGCATTTTGCCGGTCTCATCATGGACGAAGAGGTGTCAGTCGTCCTCGATGCAGTAGGGGCATACGCGGACGCGCATGCGAGGGTTCCTGGAGTGCCGTGGATGAAAGACGCGGAAGAAGCGTTTCTCGCGGATGTCGAAGATGTGCTGGCCTCCACTGAATACGGTGTGCGCGGCCGGGAATTGGTGTTGCGCACCGACCTGGCATCGGCGGTGCTCGTGGACGAGCCACTGCGACTGTTGTCCGCTGGGGTTCCAGCGCTGGAGAAGATTGATCTCAAGTACAGGGAGGCAGTTGCCGAGTTGTCGGCAGGAAAACCGGCGGACGCGATCACGGACGCTGGTACGGCGTTGGAGATGCTCCTCGATGCGCTGGGCTATTCGGGCGGCACGCTGGGCGACCAACTCAAAGCCGCAAAGAAGCAAGAATGGCTTGCCGGCGTCGACACACCATTGGCGAATGCGCTCGAAAATCTCGTGAAGTGGATTGCGTCTGTGCGAAATCAGCGATCTGATGCGCATGACACGCAATCACCTGATCAGGCGAACGCCGAGCTGATGGTGCGGTTGGTTGGGGTGTTGGCGCTTCGGTTCGGTCCCGCCGTGCCGGAGAAGTAAGAGGCGATCAGGGTTTCCGACACCGCGACGATCCGACCGGACGGGTTGAGTGCTGACGATTCACTAGATCAGAGCATGATCGCACGGGCATGCAGGTATTCAGGCAGTATACCCAACGAAAGTGCATGTCGGACTGGTCCATTTGTCGCTAGTTAGGCGTTTCGGGTAGTTCTGCTTCTCTTCTAACGTGACCGAAAGCACTGCTGTACGCAAATCCTTGGTTACCTAAATATGCGATACTGTCAGTCACATCCAAGTGGGGCTGCGCCCGATGCAGCCTGCGCGTCGCAGGAGGTTTTTCATGTCCCGTTCACGTATGGCTGTAGCTGCCTTGTTGCTTCCGGTCGCCGCTGGCGCCGTTGCTCTTGTCGGTGCAGGCGCCGCCTCGGCCGTCACGCCCTATTCCGGAAACGGTTATGTCGGTGTCACGTTCGATCAGAACGAGACTCGGTTCATTGCCGATACCAATGCCGGCGAACTCCTCCGAGGTCTCCCGGACCGCACCCTGCACGTCAATCTCGATCCCGAGTCGATCTACCACTCGCCCGGCAACGTTGTTTACGCGACCGTCGATCAGTTGGTCGACGAGTCGGCGTCACACGGTGGCCGCGTCGCCTTGACGGTCAGCGATCCGGCGATCTGGAATGGCGTTGTGCTCACCGGTTTTCAGCAGTGGTGATCTAGCTTCATCGCGGTTCTTCTCGCACGGGCGGTGACCTTTTCACCTGCCCGATCCGTATGAGGCTGCGCCCGATGCAGCCTCCTCCCATTTGGAGGTTTTCATGTCCCGTTCACGTATGGCCGTCGCCGCGTTGATGATTCCGGTCGCTGCTGGTGCTGTCGCAGTTCTCGGAGCCGGTGCAGCTTCCGCCCTCGAACCGTATTCCGGCGAGGGCTATGTCGCGGTCCGCTTCGACGAGAACGAAACTCGTTTCATCTCCGCTACCAATGCCGGCGAACTGCTCGATCTGATCCCCAACGAGTTCTGGAGCGTGTCCCTCGAAGAGGGGTCTGTCTTTGAGAACGAGGAATACGTCACGTCCGCGACTATCGACCAGTTGGTCGACGAAGCGGCAGCTCGCGGCGGGATGATCAGCTTCACGATCAACGATCCGGCGATCTGGTCGAAGAACATCTCGATCATCCAGCAGTGGTGACCTAGGTCGAGTTTGTACGTGCAGGGCCGGTGAACATTGTGTTCGCCGGCCCTTTTTCGTGTGCCCGACAGCTACCTCGTTTAGGTGGCTGTCGCGTCGGTGCCGTCTGAGCTAGTGCGTGAGCTTCATCTGGTCGTGAAGAACCTTGGCCCCGGCGAGCGACAATCCTCGATTCGCTCGACGTAACTCGCGTATGGCGACAAGGGGTTGTTTCGAGGGAGAAATCCCCTCCGCAGCCAATATGTCTACCGCCCAACGCGTTCCGGATCGCACTGCTTCATGCTCGGTCCCGCCGAACACCGCGGTCAGGTTCTTTCTGCCACCCACAGGGCGGGGCGCCAGCACAGCAACACCGATAACCAAAGCCAAGGTCGTGTAGATCGCCGTCACACGGTGAACGCTACCGCCGATCTGCCGGCCCTGCCTGGCGCAAAGATTCTCAGCTTCTGCAGGATTGGACGCTTAAACCTTCCGGTCAGCTCACCGATGGCACTTCGGTGATGGCGTCGGCAGTGACGAGCATGTCGATCTCGACGCTGTTGGTTCCGCCGGCGTCGGTGACGTGCACTGTTACTCCGCCGAGCCACTGTCCGTCATGCATTTTCGCCCAGAATTTCAAAACCCCGTCCAGGTATCCGGACATGTACAGCGCGGACGTTTTCACCCGCATACTCACATGATCGGCGCGTGATGCTCCTCCGCGTCCGAGTGGCAGCGCCCGACCGATGTCGATTCTCACTGCCCTCGGCTCGTCGAATGTCCTGATCACAGGGTGGTCCGGCCAACGTTCGTTCCAATGATCGGTGTTGATCACAGTGCCTTCTTCAGGGGGGCAGGCTTGTGTGCTGCGTCGACGGCCGGTGCGATTGCTCGCCACACTGACACCCCTGCCTCTTCGCGGATCTCCATCCGTCCTGTGCGCCGTTGGAACCCCTTGCCTACGGCCGCGACGTCGAGCTGCACGGAAGTCACCCGCCCGCGCCCCGCAGTCAGGCCGCTGTACCCGGCGACTCTCGACTCGATGCGCAGATCCGGGCCGTCCCATTGCCCGTGAGTGACCACGAGAACATTGCCTTTGGACCTCGCTCTGGCGACGACTGCTCGCGCCCTCGACGGTGTGACGGCCGCGCCGGAAAGTCCGAGTATCACCAGGTCAATGCCGTCAAGCAGGATGGCTGCCACCTCGACCGCACTGTCCCGAGGCTCCGGGATCAGTGCAATCCGTGACAAATCTGCACCTTGTTCCGTGGCTGCGAGTAGTCCCAGAGTGGGCATGCCGATCACTGCTGCATGGCCGCCGTTTGCGGTGACGGACGCGAGCAGGCCGATGAGGACGGAGTTCGTTCCGGAGACGCTGACGACGGTGCCTCGTGCGAGTCCTCCGCGTGGAAGTAGTTCGCCGATCGGCGGCGGCACCGGGAGCATTCGGAGGGTTGATTGCGCCGTGGCCACGATCGGAGTCGGCTCGCGCTCGTCGACTGGGCGGAGCATCACCGAGGGTGTCGCTGGTTCGGTGCCGTCCGAGCGGGCCGGGATCGAGGCCATCTTGCGGCGTAGCTGTTCGAGCTTTTCCGCCTTGGTCAGCACCGTTGTTGCTGATGAGTGGGGCTGTTGGCTCACCGTCGCCCCGCTTTCCTGGATTCGCGCGTATTTCTCGCACACCCAGGATACTCGAACACAAGTTCGATAAGAATAGGTCTGGGCCGAGTAAGCGCGGCGTCTAGTTCTCGAGGGTGGTATCTGCGTCGCGACGAGGACGGGGCGCACCCTCGATGTGTTTGGTGCGGACGACGCCAGGACTGTCTGTCGCTTCGTCCGCTGGGATGTCGCGTGTGAGGTCGGAGCGGTCTGTGAATTGCGCTCGTCCGAGGGACGCCGGGAGGAGCGGGAACGAGGGGGATGTGCGCATCCACCGCTTTTCTGCGCCGATCGTCGCCCACAAGTTGATCCGGTCCGCCAGCAGCGACCGGGTGGAGGCGATAGTGCTCATATGTGCTTACTTTCGATGCGAAGGGGAGGATGCGGCGCGGCCGATCCGTGATCTCTAATTGCTCTGTCGGCCAGCATCATTCATTCTTGGATGACAGGTGGAATACTACGAAGCGTCCAGAATGCAGGCACTAGACTTCGGCGTTTCGAAGGGTGTCATCGTCATGTCGGGTTTTCCTGCTGAGCAATGGTTTCGGCGCGGCTTGCGCAGTCTTCGAGATCGGCGATTGTGTGCCACGCGTCCTCCCAATCGCCACCTTCGTGGGGGTCCAGTACGTTCATGGCGCTTCGTAGTGCAGCTGCAGCGACACCGATCACGGAGGCACCGATCGTGGCCGGGGCTTTCGGCGAGTCGATAAGGTCTCGGTACGGGATGTCCTGCCGCAGGCGGCACTGGCGGCACAGGCGTCCGTCGAACTCTGAATCCAGACCATCGTGGTACCAGTCCGGCGTGACGCACCGGCAGTGTGTCGGCGTCGTCTCCGTCGTAACAGACGGGGAGTTCGGGCATGGTTTGTTGGTCCCGCCGCCGCCGGCGGGGTAGCGCTCGTGAATTCTGTTGTGTGATCCATTTCGCCCGAAGCAGTTCGGGCACAGTGTTACTGCCTCAGTCTTCGTCTCCTCGGCTGTGAGGGTGGATGGGATGGAACCATCCGAAGCGCCGACATTCTCGGCTGCTGCAGTACTGGTATCGAGACGCGCCTCGGTGGGTTCGGTGGCCAGGAACTGTGCGTGGAGACGGCGGGCGGCTTCTCGGCTGGCGATGTTGCCGTACTGCAGCGCGCAATTCGACACCTGTCGTATCTCGTTCGCCTCTTCAGTGGTGATGCGTCGGTGACCGTTGAGTTGTAGCCAGTAGAAGACAGCTTTCCCTGCTGTCAGGAAGAACTCGTCGGGCTCTGAGCCGTAGGGGACACCTTGACCGGCTTCGATCGCGACTCTTCCGATGTCGATCGCGAGTTCGTCTGCGGTTGTGAGGTTATCGGCGTCGAAACCTGTTGCCGGTTCCGCTGCGGGGGTGGGGAATTCGTAGCCGTGCTGGTGGGCGGTGTCGCCGGTGGTGGTCATCTGTGGTGTCTCCGTTCGATATCGGGAGGAATTTGAATTCGTTGTCCCGGTGTGTGGTTCAGGTATGAGTGGCTGCTTTTTCAGGGGTGAAAAGGGTTATCTTGTAGGGCTTGGGTACTCGCAGCGTTGTCGCTAAGAACTTCAAGAAGGGGGCCGGTGAATGTGCCGGTGTGCAGTGCGTTGCGGAGTTGGGTTTCGAGTGTCGCTCATTCCGCCACCGCCGGAGTGAGTGGTGTCCACGTGCTTGCTGTCACCGTGCGGGATACGGCAATGGGTTTGAGCGGTCCAATCCCAGTGGATGTGTCCCACATTGAGGCGACATGTTCCGCCTCATTTTGGCTTTGCATCGGCGCTACCGTGCGGATGCCATCGAGGGTGTTTCTTTCAACGCCCCATTCGGTCCAGGTTTCCATCACTCACCGCTCGGGGTGAAGAGGACGACAATTCCGGTTTCCCATGCATCGGGTTTGAAATAGATCGGATCTCCGCCTGCGATTGCGTACCAGTCGATATCTTTCTGTGCCGCGAGCTGCCCGCCTACGAGCACGACGCTCAACTCTGGCAGCGCGTCGAGTTCGGCCGCGTTGTGCACCGTGCGAGGTTTCGACCAGCCCTGAGACTTCATCACCTCCACTGCTGCTGCGGCTGCTTGTTTGCGGAAGGGTCAACCTTCGAGCGTCGCCCTGATTGCGTCGATCAGCTCCACCTCGGCTAGTTCATCGCTCGCGGGTATGGCCTGTGATTGGATCTCACTCACTTCAACTCTCCTTTCTGCGCTGGTTCATCGAAGCCCCGTTCGTACAGAAATTGCTTGCATGACTTGAGGTGCTCGATCAGTGGGTCGAGTTGGTCGAAGGGGATGGTGAGGTCGTCACCGGAGCGGTTGTCGATGGTGATGGCAGGCTGGTGGATTTCACCGATGCACTCGACAATCGGGTCGTGCCCGTTGTCGACGTCGCCCCAGTTCCACATCTTGGTGCTCATCGCTGTTTCCTCTCAGAAGGCTTGCGGTTCAGTCGGTATGCGAATGCGACGAGGACCTGGTGCGGAATGGGCTCCGGTTCGGGATTCGAGCGGGCGCGCTTGATGATCCGCACTGCATTGCCGTCGATTTCCCACAGTCCGCACCCGTCCGGGATCTCCTCCGGCTTTAACAACCCGACTGGTGTGGCGTAGACGAAACGGTGGGTGATCTTCCGCCACGGCCGTCGCTTTTCCTCGCTCTCGCGGAGGAAGTCGGCGCGGCTGATCTTCACTTCGATCGCGGTTCTTGTTGCCCCGCCGTCGAACATAAGTCCGTCGATCCTGCGATAGACCGGCGTCCCGTCGTATTCGGGCATGGGATCGCCCGGCTTCCAAGCACTCCATGCATGCCGGACTGGGTCTAATGCATCGCGGTCGGTCACAGTGATTTCGCGAACCAGCGCACAACCGGAGTGCTTGCGGGCGATTGCATCGAGTACTGCAGTTGCGTTCATGATTTCCCTTCCAAAGTTGCGCCGATGGTTCGTGATGCTTTAGAAACTGAGCCACAGATGCATCCAATGCGCAGATTCACACCGCCCGGACTCACACTCGCCAACCAGGACCGGATGGCGACTATCGCGGCCCACGCACATACCGCGCGCGAATCGATCGAGCTCCGTAACCAGGCAATCAGACTCACTCGTCGGTGTATGGGCGCTTAGCCGCGGTGCGGAGTCCGCCTGCGAGTTCACCTTTCCGCTGCTTATGGGGGTTTTGCAGTGCCCGCTCGTTCGTGCGCCGCACGTCCGCGGCAGCTGTCACCTTGTGGGTATGTGGACGGAGTGACGCCGATGAGTTCGACACGGCCGCGTTTGGGGTGGTGTGAAGGATCGCGAGCGCGGCACGGATATCGCGGGCTGCGTCGGCGAGGTGGGTGGTGATGTCCTGGTTGTCGGCTTCGGCAGCGAGGAACAGTTCCAGCTCTTCGGGGTACGTTCTCGGTGCGGTGTAGACCCCTCGTAGTTCTTCGCGTGCGTCAGCTATCGCGGCCAGTGCATCGTCGAGGGCCGCGAGCATTGCTCGGAGGCCCCGTTCGGTCGAGTCGGGGAAAACTTCTGCGGGACGGTATGTCTGAGTCATGAGCGGGAAACTCCTGTCGTGTCATGTCGCGTTTCGAGGACCGGTTCGTACGTGTCAGCCGGCGGAATCGGCGCCCGGGGTATGCCGATCGGTGGGCGGGAGGATCGCGACGATGCGGGTCTCTACGCATTTCGACGGTCGGCGGCTCACTTGGATGTCTCCGGCGATCAGCTCGCGCATCCGATCTGCGATGTCGCTGTCGTCTTCGTAACCGCTGCAGAAGATTCTGTCGTCCGGGCCGCGCACGCCTCGCTCGGTGTCGAGGATCGTGTAATACGGGACCCTGCGGAGGTTGAACGGGCTGGTAAGGATCGCGAACCTGCCATCGCCGGATGTGGCTCGCACTCTCCACCATCGCCGGGACTCCGCGAATTGGACGCGGTGCCCCATTTCGAGCGCGGTAGCAGCGACCGTGGTCCGGGCTGATCCTGTCGTGACTTCTCCCATCAGTCCCGCTCCTCGAATTCGGAGAGCTCTCCGCGTAGTTCTGCCAACGCGGACTCTCGTGCGCGCCGAAGGTCTGTGAGGTCGATCGCCAACTGATCTATCGTCGAGGCCGCCACATCATCGCCGGCCGCGTTGGCCAGAAGGTTCTCGATGGCCCGGTCTCCATCGTGAATCTTGTCGAGAGATTCGCCGGCAGTGATCGATTCCTGCAGCGCGAGCAGATGGCGACGATAGCTCCACAGCGCAGCTACACGTGTGAGCAGCGATCGCTCGACGCGCTCGAGCCACCGGCTGCTCACCAGGTGAGCTTCCCTCGCTGCCCGAGCTTGCGGGCCGCCACCCGCCGTCGGGGTTCCCAAAGTTGCTCGCACTGCTGCTAGTTCACCGGCGTGCGCAAGAATTCCGGCCAGTTGTTCGTCGAGATTCAGGCGGATGCGGCTGACGTCGAGATCCTCACTTTCCCAGACCGGTACGGTGCGGATCTCGTCGACGAGTGCCGATGCCGCCAACGCCAACCGAAGCTCGACATGCGCTCCGCCCGCCGAGATCAACGACTGCACAGCAGCGACGGCGACACCGATCTCGGATTTGTCCTCCGCACTCAGCCGGAGTGGATCGTGGCGGGTCCACCACCACAACCCCACCGCCTCCATCCCCGCTACGAGACCAATGCAGACCAGTATTGCGACGAATGGGTTCGCCGGCGCAGTCACACCCGCAAAAACCGGGATGAGCCCGATCAGAACCGGCGCGAGAAGAGCGAGCGGAATCTTCACCTCCTCACCGCCTGCTACTCGACCGGTATGTACCGTCGTGCGCCACACATCGCGCCGGGGGTAGTAGTCGAGCGACGAGTTTCCTTCCCACCCAGGCTCGTCAGCACTCCACGTCTGCTCGCGCCTGAGCCCGACGATCTCCGCCGCTCGCTCGCTCAACATCTGCTCCCACAACCGGTCGAGCGCGCACAAGAATTCTTCGCTCTCTGGATCCACGTCGATGACGGCGATCATGGACCGCACTGCGGTTGCTGCATTATCTACGCTCACGTCACGCTCCGACCAGATCCGTTGTAGGTGAATGCTCCCGGTGATAGGTCTGCGCACGGACAAGTAACTGATCGAGCGCTTCTCCAACGACTGTGGCTGCTCCAGACCCACCATGTGCCGGCCCCCGCGACGTTGCTCAAGGCTGTCGAGATCAACTTCGTTGTCAGTCATGAGACGCGGTGCCTTTCGGTTGTTTCTGAGGGTTGTTCATCGAGGTGAGAGGAATGCAGTCAGTGGACGGCGACGCCCTTTTTGAAGGCTTGGTGTAGAGAGAATTCGCGGCCCAAGGGTTGTGCGAACGGTCGCTTTCCTGGGAAGTACGCCTTGTCGTGCAATGTTGTGCATTCGGGGTGGTTCCACAGCGTTGGTGTGTTCGGGCTGCCGACGTCGAATCCTGCTTCTCGCCAGAACTGGATCAGTTCCGGGCGGTCAGGGGTTGATCCGTACAGGTGCCCTTGCATCGCGGTGGCGGCGGAAAGGTCGTCAACCAGCGTTCGGACGAGTCGTGCTCCGATGTTGGTCGATCCGGTAGTTCCCGGTTTGACCACCAGGTCTTCGAGTATCCAGACGGTCCTCGATATCCACACGCATCCGGTTTCTGACCATCCAGCTCTGCGGGCGGCGCGTGCCAGTCCGTGTGGTGGTGATGCCAGCACGTATCCGATAGGGCGATGGTTCGACGTGGCGATGATTCCGATCGAATCCACTGCGTTCAGTCCGGCGGGGGCTGGTGCACCTGAGGTCCATCTTCGGTGCAGTGACGTCATTTTCTTGCTTTCGCGCGGGTGAAAACGCTGAAATTCGATGCCGTCCATGTGGTCAGTCCCTTTCCCAGTTTGAGGACAGGTGATTGTGCGTCCCCTCCTATAAGAGAGGAGGTCCGAGGTGGGGGTTGCTGTGACATCAATTGCGAAAAAAGTTTTGACGGGGCACTGTGCGGGGTCCTCGTGGTGGTGCCGAGGTGCTGCTGAAAAGTCGCGTCGGTGTGGGCATATCGCCAGTGTGACTGCGGGTCATTACATCGTGAGCAGCCCGATTTCGAGGCTGAAGGAGCGTGGATCGGAATGTGCGTGATGTTCGTAGTGTCATGTGCCGCGGTTAGCGTCCGGATTGTCACCACGACGTTTGCGTTGGGAGTCCTACCAACGCACAAGGACCAAGGAGTTTGTCATGGCGTTCGATCCGATTTCGATTCTTGTCGCAGGTGTTGCTGCTGCGGGTGCAGCCGTTCAGGGTTCCCCTCTGCCCCCGCCCGTTGCGGATGTTGCTGCGAATGTGGTTGCAGCAGTGGAGCAGTCGGCCCCTGAGTGGGATGCTCAGCTAGCTCCCTACCTTGAGCAGCTTCCTGCGGACATTCCCGCGTACGCAGAACAATTGCTTCCTCCGCAGGACACATCGCCGGAGCCAGCAGTGCCTGATGCACCGGTGGAGAGCCTCGAACCGACCATCACTGTGCCGGCACCAGTTGCTCCCGTGGTTGCTCCCGTCGTACTGGCCGGCCCGGGGTCCTCTGCCCCCTCTGCTGTCCCACCGTTGACTTCGCTGATTCCTGGGTTGTCGAGCGTTCCCGAACTTGTCTTCGATCCGAACATTCCGCGCGACGTGGAGACCGCCCGCAAAGTTATCGAAGCGGCCTTGACGGCGCTCGGGCTGCCGTACCAGTGGGGCGGCGGAGCCCTCGACGGTCCGACGATGGGCGATGGAACAGGTGGCGCGACAGCAGGTTACGACTGCTCCGGGTTGGTGCGCTTCGCGGTATTCCAGGCAACGGGAAAGGAATTGCCTCGTACTTCGCAAATCCAGTTCACTGTCGGCACTCAAATCGCCTGGGACAGCGCACAGCCTGGAGACCTGCTCTTCGGGAATTGGCAGGCTGACGGCGCGAATCATGTTGCTATCTACCTCGGTGGAGGCCGCATGATCGAAGCACCGCAAACAGGGCAGCTCGTGCAGATCAGCGCCGTCCGCTCGGACATGGTGCCGGTCAGGCTCTTCTGAGCCGACAGCCATGTCCAGCGAGGACGAGGCACACGAGATGGTCGATGCGACGGGTACACGTCGACGACTGCAGGCCTTGCTCGCCAACGGGCACCGCGCGAAGGATCTCGTTGCAGCTCTGGGCGTGCACACCAGTTGTCAACGAATCATTCGCAGCGAGAAGGTATCTGCGGTCATCCGAGACTGTGTCACACAGTTGTACGGAGAGCTCGAAAATCGACTCGGCCCGTCGGATCTGGCCCGCGAACGATACCGCGGTCTCGGTTACTTGTCGCCGATGTGGTGGGACCCTGACATCATCGACGATCCGGATGCCGAGCCGGCCGGCATTCGGGTGTACATGAAGATTCGAGTCGAAGACCCGCAGGGGGGCATCCGTTACCGACGAGTGTTGGTGGACGTCGTCACCGAAACACGAGTGGAACGTGTCGCCCGTATGCACCGGCTGGGCCTCACGGTTGATCAGATCGCTGTTCGTATCGGGACTCGGGTCCGTTACGTGAGGCGCGATTTGGCTGAACTCGGCGTTTCACATCGGTGATGGTGCTTCTTGTGAGAGCAGATCTGGATGTCGGTGGTGGAGGGGGCTGGGATCGACTCGTTGGATTTCCGATCAGCGGGTCGAAGTTGGGCTGCTGAAACGTACATCTACGTGCCTTTTTGTCGTGTGCGTGACTCGCTTTCCTGAATGTGACGTGTTCGAGATGTGCTGTACCGGATGTAGCGTCCCGTTTCGAGAGGTTGCTGGGGAACAAGCCCACAGTGGCCCGTTAACGATCGAGGAGATTCGATGACGATGAACTCACCGGAACCGTCAACCGCGCAGGCATCGATGCCTGGATCTGGGATCCATGGCGGACGGGGGTCGGACGAGATCGTGTCGACCTTCCTGCGTGCCGCGGTTCTTTCCGGGCATGTAAATGGAGATCGGTTATCTATCAACGGGAATGGCGACATTGATGCTGTAGGCGAAAGGAAAGTTTCATGACCAACGTGGGGGAAAGTCGCATCGAATCCCGACTGAGCGCAATGCTCTCGGAGTTCGATACAGGCGAACAACAGGAGGGATCCGTGCGAATGGACTTCGCGCTGGGTGCACATGCAGACGGCGGGGATCGATGAGAACTCGTGAGCTCGTTGTCGTACAGGTCAATGCGACAGGCGATGACCCGGCGAGGCACGTCGCATTGGAAGTGGCGGCCGTGAGCCTTGGCAGTGGGAAGCGCTGGGATTTGACGGTGCCGCTCACTCAGGAACAGCTTGCGGATGCGGATCCCTCCGTTCTGCGCCGAAATGGCTATTACCGGCGAGGTTTGGCGGACAGTGCCGACCTCACTCGCTCTGTTCTCTCTGCTCGAATCGCTGACCTGGCGGGGGCTTTGGCTGGCAACACCCTCGGTGGGACGTCCCCGGAAGACTCTGCCGATTTTCTCGCCCGACTATTCCGTAGCTTCGATATCGAGCCACGATGGCACCCACGCCTGGCTGACATCGGAGCATTGACGGCTGGCGCATTCGGACTGGCCGCGACGTCGATTCCGACGTTCACGGCGTGCTGTCGAATGTGGGGAATCGACTTCGACGCGGACGAGCCGTCAGCGATGACGACCGCCACAGCTGCCACAGGGTGCTTTCGCACTCTCGATCAGTACAACGCGGTCGAAGTGCTGCAGGGGAGCGATCCGCATCCGGTCAAGCTGTCAGCGGTCCCCGACCCGATAATCCGCTCGCAGTCATGATCGGGAAGGGGACTGTTGAGCGCTTCCTTTCTCGGGTCGCAGGTCGGCACCTCGCCGGCGCATATTTTGTCGTTGTCGTCATCGTCAACGTGGCCCAGTCGTGGCGACGAGATGGCGCCCTGCCGTCGTGGACGGTCTGGCTCCTGGACGTTCCGTTGGTCGTCGTCGTATTCGGAATGACCGGATTGTGGATCGTGCAGCGCGTCCAGCGGTCCAGGGGAGCGGACGGCCACCCCAGCACTGAAACGTCACTGTGACGAACCATAGGAAGGTCCGTACATGACCGACACCACCGCAATATGCGCGAAGATCATCCGTCGATACGCAACACTGCGCGAGGAATATCTCCACGGCAAGTCCGACGCGGATTTCAACAGCTCCTCGACAACTGATCAAGAGCGGTGGCTGATGTGTGAAATCAGTGGCCTACGCAAAGCCGCCGATCTGCTGTCCGCAGATGCATCAGAGGTACCGATGGGGCTGCCCTCGAGGTACTGGGACGCGTGGCCAGACATGGTGGAGGAGATCCGCAGTAGTCCGGTCGAGAACGAAGCCCGCTCGCAGAGCGTGACCTCAACAGCCGTTGCGCCGGGCGTGGACATGAACCAGCGGGAAATGTTCTCACAGTGCGTGCCGAGCTGCGATGCGTGTGGCACTGACGCCCCGCATCGCGAGGTTCCTTCAGATGGATGGACACAGTCGCACGGTGAAAAGTACTGCCCTTCGTGCTCCTTCGTCCGACAACAGAGCTGGGGAACCAGCACCCACCACCGAGTGAACGAGGCAGAATCATGACGCGCCGCCGCAGTGAATCTGAACGTCCACCGCACCTCGGCTCGCGGCTATCCCCGGCGCCGTTGCAGTCGACGAGTAAGTCCGAAGATCCCCGTACGGTCATGTTCGAGAGAATCGACGCGCGAATTCGCGCACGTTCGCGTTCCGTTTCAGCTACCAAGAATGCGACGCTTGCTCTCGGTGCTTGGACGGAACGCGCAGTGACGCATGGCGGACTCACAGTGTCGGAAATCGCGAGGCAGCTCGGAATGGTACGCACGACGCTCACGGAGTTCAGACGCCAAGCCAATGCTGCCGGCTACACCATCACAGACGAGCAGGATGAATGGATCCTGCAGTTGCCAGCGCACGAATTCGTCGACTGCGCTCTCTCCGCGGGTCCGCTCGCGGAGATCATTACGAGCACAGACCCCAGCGACCTCGTCTACTTGTCGGGGCAGCCGCTCCACCGATTCGACCTCTCGTCCCGCGGCTCGGTGCCTCACCTCATGGTCCGATGCGGAGACAACCCAGACAACTGGTTCATGCTGAGCCGATCCGGTTTCGACGGTGCAAGCGCGGCCGACAATATCCGTGTGGTGCTCATTGCGCTCGGGGTTGAAATGCGCATCATCGACCACATCACTCGACACACAGTCACCCACCTCGTGCTCGACGACGACCAGCTCCGAACGACGAAAGCCCGGCACCTGGGATTGCCCCTCCCGGAAGAAATCGAGGCCGGACGCCGACATCTCATCACGCTGACAGGGAAGTTCGAACCCTCGTCGCCGTCGGGGTATTTCGATGTCGACGATCTCGTTCTTCCGGGTGTCGCGGGACGTCTGTTCGGACTACTCGATCGTCACCCACGGTTCAGCGGTGTACCGCGCGGTGGCACGATCTTCTCTACTCGTAGCGTCGCCGGTGCGGCGGGGTTCGTCGACGACTACGGCACCGTCTACCCGCTGGTGATCGAGCAAGGTTCGCTGCAGATCTGGGTCACAGATTTCGAACCGACCGATTTCACCGAATGGTTGCCGCAAGAATTTCACAGTGTGCTCCACTCTGCGGGGCTGCTCCCCGCAGACTTGGCCGACGAGGATCCTGCCCAGGCCCTGCGGACACTTACCTCCACAGGACGCGGCCGCGCACCTGAGACTCATCTCAACGGCGGGATCACGTGGCTGCCGTAGTCTCCGTTCTCCATCGCTGTGGAGTGAGCGCAGACGCATTGAGGGCCACAGAACGAATTCTGTGACCCTCAATGCTCGCAAGCACTAGTTGATGCAACTAGGCGGTGACAGCTGCCCCGCCGTTGTTGATCTGAGTGCGAAGAGTGTTCGTCAGTTCCTCCGCTCCAGTTCGTCCGGAATCGTTGATCGGAGTACTGGCGTAGGAGTTGTGATCGTCGTTGGCGATGAATGTTGCGTAGTTCAGTACCTCGTCGAGAACCTTGCCTGGGGTGAGTTCGTCAGCCATCTTGTTGAGCATGGGGAAGGCATCGAGAGGAAGTGCCTTCAGCGTCTTGCGGACCGCATTGTTGAGCTGGCCGACGAGCTTTCCGAGATCGGGTGGCAGTGCAATGTAGTTCTGCATCGCCGCGTTCGCCGAGATACGTGAGACGGTAGCGCCGATCGCCGCGTACTCGTTGATCGGCAGCTTGGATACGACCTGCCCGATGACGGTGGAGAGCTGTGTAGCGAAATTGATCACCTGAGGAGCCAGCTGCGCGAGCAGTCCTGGGACCGCGAGGAAGTCGCCTCGGGCGACCGTGTCGGTGAGCTGAGTGACAGAGGCGGTGATAGGCGCGATGTCCGCGCCGGGGACCGTTTTGGCGGCGACATCTGCGCTCAGATTGCCGACCTGTGAAGCGAGATCGAGAGCGAGTTGCGGTACCGCCAGGAAGTTGCCGGTCGCGACATTTTGGTTGAGTGCATCGAGAGTTTTGGTCAGCGGAGCGCCATTGAGTCCGAGGAGTGTCGTGACGACGCCGGCGACGGACTTCACCGGATCGCGCGCATCGATCTGCGAACCGAGAGCACCGATGAATTGTGTCCCGACAGCATCGTCGGGGGTGTTGCAGTAGAGGTCTCCGGCAGCGCAGACGCTGACGACGATGTCACTCAGGTCGCCGAACCCTGCCGGACGAACGCCGGCGAATCCGACGCCTGTGATGGGAGCGCCGATGCTCTTTCCCGCGTTCTTGGATTGTCCAGGGTCGGCGAGGAGGGCGACGCCGAACATGCGATTGCGATCGACTGGTCCCGATCCGCTGCCGATATCTGCCGCCAGGTCGCCGGCTGCATCAGCGCCTTGGGAGAATCCGGTGAGACCGAACTTGGTGTTGGTGCATTCGGCTGCCTTGTCGGCGATCATCTTCGAAGCGGTGTCGATTGCCTGCTTCTTGCTTGTGCCGTAGGTGTTCGCTTTGTCGTCGACGATGAGAGCCATGTACGGCACGTACTCGACTTGAAGTTGCGCGGTAGAGAACTCGCTCACCAAAGGATCGGTGACGTTTTTGAGCATGCCCCGCGACTGGTTTGGATCGGCATCTGCAGTTGTTTCGGTCGTGCCACCGATAGCGAGAAGAAGGTTGTCTGGGCACGCAGGCTTGGGAGCGCTTTGATTGGCTGTTGCGGCGGGTACCGCAACGACAGCTGCCAGAACTCCGATGGCAACAGCGGCCACCGTGACTCGTCGTGCGGTGATGAATGTACTCATCGGAGTGTCCTTGTCTTGAGGGCGTGAGTGGAGTGAAACTCAGCTTGCGAGGGGAAGGTCGTTCTTCGCTGATCGGTACATGGAGATTCGCTTGATTTTGGGTTCTGGGACGTTGAGGTGATCGCACACGGCGTCACGAACCCGGGCGATCGAGCGACTCAACCGCTTCCGTGCGGCGGCGTGGGTGATTCCCATTTCTTGCGCTAAAGCGGCGATATCGGCACCGTCTTCGTTCATGTACGAGCGGGTGATCAGTGTGCGATCGGAGTCCGAAATGGTGCCCTGATCTACTGCCCAATTCAGCACATCCATGACATCGATCTCGGTGGGATCGTCGTCCCGAAGAAACTCCTCCGCTGCCCGTTCTGCATCTGCAATCTGGAAGTGGGCGTCGTCGACAGCGACGTCGAGAACCGCAGTCGTGGCGGTGATTTTGTGGAGGGTGTTGAGCGCGAGTTGCCCTGCGATTCCGCGGTGAGTTCCGCGATACGTCGAGATGGTTTCCCAGAATGCGTGAAGCGTCGCAGCCGTCCGGTCTGCGTACGCGGCCTGGACGGAAACGCCGTTGGCGACTCGTGCGTACTTCTGCATCCCGCTCAGTTTCGGACGCATGAATTCAATGAGCGTGCTGCCCGCCAGTGACGACCCCGCTTGGTGTGCGTGAAGTAGGACCGACAGAACGGCGTCGGGTTCACAGAAGGTGAGTGCCTTCAGTTCCGCGAACGACTCGGCCTGCACAAGTTCGGGCCGGGTGTTGACCCACTGCGACAGTTCGATACGAGCAGAAGGCGTCGCGGACTCTCGTATCCACTGCTGATGCAGGACCGCGAGGAAGTCGGTCGAGTTGACGGGAATGGCGGCGCTGGTGTGCGCGTGGATGGACGTGTCCACGGCGATCTCCTATGCAGAAGGAATTGGTCTGCATAGGAGTAGATCAACGGGTTATTGCCGTGACCTGCATGTATGTCATTGCCATTGGGGCTTCTGTTATTGCCACGGCCACCCCGACCGACTCAAATCCACCGTGAACGCGGTCACAGTGAGTTGCGCAGGTGGTCGCCCGAGCAGGCAGTTCTTCGACTGGCAATGACACCGAAAACTGCTTCCGAAAACTTTTTGAAGAAAGTTCGCCGAGACCTGTCACAGCAATCCGAAAATCGAACCTCCTCTCTTGTAGAGGCCCTCGAAATTGCCGAGAGCCAGACGAGAGGAAGGACCTGACATGGCCGAGCCGGACCCGCAGGTGAGCACCGATCCATGGAGAGACCCGTTCACTCGTTTCAGTGGTGAATCAGACGATCTCGGTGGCCAGCTACGCGATGCAGGTCTGGTGTTCGCCGTACAGGAACAACTGCGGACCGCACTGTCGGAGCTTGCAGATCACCCCCTCAGTCCAGAGGCCGGCGCGCGGGTCCACTACCTGTTGGGCGAGCCTGCCGCTGGCGCACGTGCGGCGCTCGGTCGGATGAACACGAGCCGAAAGGCTGCAACACAACCGCCGACTCTGTCGATCGTCGCGCCGCTCATCGAGAGCGAAGGCAGCGCCTCATGAGTCGCTTCAAGGGGATGAAACGGAAGCCCCGCACGGACAAGGTCGCCGTCGAAGGCAGCGAATCGCAGAGCGAACAAGCGACGTGGGCGCGCACCCAGGATCGGAAGACGCAACTGGTCCGGTTCGGACTTTTCGGAGCCATCGGAGCTGGAGTGCTGGCACTCGTTCTCGTGTTGTCCGGGTTCACCGTGTCCTCGCCAACGGTGGTGAAACCGAAGTCCACGACATCTGTGAACACCGCTTCACAGGCACAGGCGGAAGACCTCGCGCAACAGTTCGTTGTGACGTGGCTTCAAGCGAAACGTGGTGCCGAAAAGTCGCTCGCACCATACGTTCGCTCGGAAGGAATCAAGCTCCCTGCGGAAGCGCTCTTCGTTGCCAGCGATGCGCGAATTGCAAGTGTCGAACTGCAACAAGCACCCGCGAAGTCTGCCGCAGCATCCGGAACTGGTGCGCCAACTACCGACAAGTCCGAGGTCTACTCCGTCATCGTCTCGGCCTCCGTGCGACAGGTGTCCGAACCCTCCGAAGCCGCGCAGAGACGCTTCTATTCAGTACCCGTTGTCGTCAACGACGGCCGGGCCCGTGCGGCATCAATCCCGTCACCTGTTCCGGCGCCTGCAACCGGGCCCGACGTGAATCTTGGCTACAAGTACCGCATTGTCGCCGGGCATCCGTCGAACACCGCAGTCCAACAGTTCCTCGCAGCTTTGACCGCAGGAACGGGAGAAATTTCGCGATACATCGCGCCAGGGACCTCCCTTCGGGCGATCAGCCCAGCCCCGTACAAGAGCGTCAAGGTCGTCGATCTCGTTTCCGATCGCGACTTCTCCGGTGAGGCAGCTGACAAAGCGCCGGCCGACGGAATCAAGATCCGAGTGCTCGCCACTGCCGAACTTTCGGTGACAGCTACCGAGTCGGTAACCGGCCAGTATCCACTCACTCTCACCTCACGAGGCGGCCGATGGGAGGTTTCCGCCATGGACCCCAGCCCGCTGCTTCCTGCCCCCGAACAGAACGCAGCAGCCAGCGGTGCGCCCTCTACTTCCGTTTCGACGACGCCCGCGAGCGCAACTGCTCCCACTTCAGCCACCCCCGTCAACTGACATCCACGAAAGGCATCCCGATGAGTACAGCAGCACTTCTCCTCGACCCGAACACTCACCTCTTGGCGGAAGGAATCCTCGAATGGACCAACACCAAAGCCACCGAAACGCAAGACACGATCCGAATCCTCACCGCCACCGGCGCCTGCGGGGGCGTCGCCTTCACCGCAGTCAAGAGCCGCTTCTCCATGGCTCCCATCCTGCTGTCCGGACTCGTTGCGGGACTCCTCGTGTGGATCGTCTGGAACGTCACCGAAGTCAAGGACAAGGTGGGCTCCGAACTCGATTCCATGGGTCACTCGATCGTCGTCGATGCACCCGAGCCGCGTGCTGACCTTCTCGGATTTCCGAACCTGCCAGACCCGCACGACATCTAACTCACCTCAGCCCTGAACGCAGCCAAACAGCGAGTCACCACGAAGGAGGTGCGAACGCCGTGAGCGAATCGGACCCGCAGTCAACGTCCCGAGAGGTCGTCAAGAACTACACCCGCGCACGAAAGTTCCCGCAGCTGCTCGGCATGACACCGGATGGAAAGAAGCTCCCCGGCGGTCCGTACAGCTACACACAGTTCGTCGGCGCCGGACTGGTAGCACTCGTGCTCTGGAAGACACCAGGAATCTGGGCGACAGGCTCGCTGATTCGCAACGTATTCGTCTTCCTCGCACTCGTCGGGGTCACTGCGTGGGGACTCGGCAAGCTCCCCATCGGCGGCAGGAATCCACTCTCCATGGTCGCCGGCGTGAGCAAAGCGCTCGGCTCGCCGGCACAAGCACCGAAAGTTTCCGGACCTTCACCGCGCAGGCCCCGAGTACACGCACTCGCAGGCATGGTGACCCTCGTGCCGGTGCCCTCGCTCGCGGCGCACCCCCTCGTCGAACACATCACCGAAGCTCGCCCGGTCCGCATGGAGCCCGAACCCGCGTCCATACCTGTTCAAGACCACACCCCCGAGCGCCGCCGAGTTTCACCACCGTCGATTCCTCGGCCTCCACTGGCCACCCAACCCGCTGCATCCACCAGCGTCCAGCGTCTTGTCGCCATGGCCGCCGCATCGCACAACACTCGAGAGAAGGCCTGATGCTTCAACCAATCACCGCTGTCGGAGGAAACCTTCGGTGGACGCGCTCAGGCACTGTCTGGGCAGACTTCATCCTGACCGGAATCGAATACGGCTACAGGCCCGCTGAGGACAAGAGCACTGCGCGGTCTATGCACAAGATGCTGCTGCGTGCTCTCGACGGAGAAGCGCTTCTGCTCGGAATCTGCGCCAGCCTCAATCCCGAGGCGGTAGTGGCGCGGATGGAAGAAGGAATCGATCTCGACGCACACCCACAGTGGGCTGCAGAGTGCGACGCCACCATTGAAACACTGGAAATGTTTCAACCTGGCAAGCGCATTTACTGGCTGTCCATTCCCCTCGCCAACAAGGGATGGAAGAACCAGGCGGCCGCGGCCTGGTCCGCTGCACGCACAACATTGACCGACTATCTCGGACTCCCGCGAACATCACTGGACCCCGAAGAAGTCGCCAGGCGGACAACGCAGGCAAACATGATCGCCGCCGACATTCCTGCCTACTTCCGTCCCACACCGGCGACGCCCGCACAGATGATCTGGTTGCATCAACACAGCCTTCAGCGCGGGCTTGGCCTGGATTCGGACGTTCCGCTTTCCTATTCTTCGATCGGCACGAAGCCGATGGCCGCATTTACTGCCGCACGGTTCGACGAAGGCGCCCAGACCGATCGCCCCAGCACTGGTTGGAAATCGAAGGCCCCGACATTGACGAAGGCCCTCAAAATCGATCAGCCGTGGACTCTCGAGGAACGGCCCGCGAACTACCAATGCCTATTGGCGTTGGCCGACACACCCTCCGGCAACACAGTCTTCCCCGGCTCCGAGTTTCTCGCCCTGGCCGATGCCATCGCCGGCGTCGACGTCGATTGGGGCATCAGACTTCACATACGCACCTCGGCAGAGGTGTCGAAGAAGAACAAGCGCGCCCTGATCAACCTGAACGAGCAGTTCAGCCAGCGCGAGGGCGAAGTGTCCCATGGGCACGGGGTACTCCACGCCGCAGCGGAGGACCTCGCCGAGTATGCCGCAAAAATGGATGCCGACAACATGGAAGTCGAAGTCCAGTCGACGACTATCTTCGCCATCGGGGCGCACACCGAAGAGGTCGCTCTCCGGGATGCGCGTCAACTCGCGAAGCTGTTCGAGCTATCCAGTTACAAGCTGGTCAGCCCTCTCGGATTCCAAGAGGAACTGTGGGGCGCACTCAACCCGGGAGTATCGACACCCTCCATCGTCAAAGAATTCGCTCAGATCACCACCTCCACCGATTTCTCCGCCTACGTGCCCTGCGTTCACAACGACTTGGGTGATTCGTCGGGTCCACTGCTCGCGTTGAACATCAGCTCGGCTCGGATCGGCGTGGTTCACCACGACGTCGCCAAGAAATCGGCGGCCGACATCTCGGGTTCCTTCGCAGCGGTCGGGTCGCTGGGATCAGGTAAGTCAGTTCTTCTCAAAGGGATCGGCGGAGCCTTCCACGATCGCGGAGGCAAGATCGTCGTCGTCGACCACACCGAGGTGGGGGAGTACGCCCGATGGGCCGCCACCATCGCCGAGGCTGTCATCGCGGATCTGTCTCATCCCAAGTGGAGCCTGGACCCACTGCGAATCTTCGGGCCCGACAAGGGCGCCGAGGTCGCGACATCCGTTCTGCTGCCACTCCTGCAGCTCCAGCCCGACGAGCCGCTGGGCGTCCTTCTCGGCACCGTCCTCGAACCTGCCTACCGCGGTGAGCACGGATTGCTCGGCGGCGGCCTCGGGGACATCCTCGATCACCTCCGCAGCGATGATTGCACCCTCGTTCAACGCATCGAGCTGGCCGACAAACTCGGCGTCTATGCCCGCAAGTCCTATGCAGCGGCCTTGTTCGAGAAGGGACTGCCGGCACTCGACATCACAGCGCAGGCAATCGTCTTCCGCACCCACACGGTCAAACTTCCCAGCCAGCAGGAAATCGTCCAGGAACACCTGTTCCGCCAGCTCGGGTTGGAGAAGCGCGTAGGCCGAGCCATGTATGCACTCATCGGTCTGATCGCCCGCGGGATCTGCTTCGCGAATCCGACTGAGCCCGCGATGTTCCTCGCCGACGAGTGCCACCGCATGACGCGCGCCGAGGAAGGCGTCGACATCGTCATCGACTTCCTCCGGGAGGGCCGCAAGGAGCAGGCATACATCGGGCTCGGATCGCAGGACCCGGACGAAGGTTTGGGCAATGAGACCTTGCGAGGCTTGATCCCTACGCGGTTCGCGATGCGCCAGACAGATGCCACGCTCGCTCGCCGGTCTCTTTCATTCGTCGGTCTGGATCCCAGCGATCCCGACATGTTCAAAGAACTCACCGAACAGACGTCCCCCGTTTCGGGCAAAGACCCGGCCACCGGCGCCGAATACGTCGAGCCTCATCGCCGCGGGGAGGGCTACATGCGCGACGCCTACGGCAACATCGGCCGAATCAAGGTGCTCATGCCGTCGGAGCCGAACCGTGCACACGCAACTCAGACGACGCCGGACAAGGCGCCCAAGGAGCTGATCGAGGCATGAACGCCACAGCAATGTCGCCTGCCGACACGTCCCGCACCGTCTTCTCTGTTCGCGCCGGCGTCAAGGCGGCATTGCTGTGGGTTCTCTGGTCATGGGTTCCTCAACCTGTGTGCTCAGCACTCGATCGCCGTACCAAGGGGCTGCGAGTGTGGTTGTGGGCAACGAAAATTCGGCGTGCAGTAGTCAGAACGGTCGTCGGTTGGCACTTAATCGGAACGGTCGCGGTCATTGCAGCTCTGCCCGCACATGCTGAAGACGGATCTCGATCGCCGGAGAACCGCTACTTCAACTTCATGCCGGTGAAGGACTCACACGGCATTTCCGTATGGCGGTATTACCTCTCGATCGACGAAGGTTCCGCTCGGCACCCCACCTACATGGCGTACTCCATCATCATCCAGATCCAGTTCGAGATCTATCGAGCGATCTCAGGGGCGGCGATCTGGTTCATCACCTGGAGCATGTCGTTCGACTGGCTTCCGAAAATCGTTGCACCCGTACGAACGCTCGGCGATGCGGTCACGTCGATCACCGGACAGTTCAACCTCACCACCACGTTTCTGACAGTGACGGCGGGCGTCGTTGCGATCTGGATTATCCGCGGACGCTGGTCGACCGGCATCTACGAGCTCATGATCTCCTGCGCGATCGCAGCGTTGGCCGTGGGTGTCCTTTCGAACCCGATCGAGCGCATCGCCGGCGAAGACGGGCTGATCATGCAGGGCCGCGACGCCGGCCTGCAGATCGCCGCGGGACTTGCCAACGACGGTGACATGAACTCGAGTCCCGACGAAATGATCAATGACATCGGAGCGGGCTTGGCGGACAGCTTCATTCGGCAACCCACCCAACTGCTGAACTTCGGAACAGTCATCGACAGCGACCCCTCTGCAGGCGCCGACTGCATCGAGGCGTGGGACTCGGCGCATGAAGACAAGAAGGGCAACGACAAAGACACTCTCAAGGACAACATCGCCGACTGCGACGGATCCGGCGCGAAAGACATGAAGGACTACGCCGACAACCCTGGACCATCCCAGGTCATCGGCGGCCTGATCCTCGTACCCGGCAGCTCGATCATCATGCTCTTCGCCTTCCTGTTCGCGGGGGCGATGTTGATGGCAGCAGCGGCAGCACTCGGGTCAGCAGTCAAAGCGATCCCCGCCCTCGTGTTCGGCATCTTGCCCGGAGCAGGCCGAGGATCGCTGCTGAAAACCGCCTCCACTGTCATCATGTCCATCTTGATCATGGTGTTCGCGGTGGTCTTCGTTGCGGCATATCTGCTGGTGGTGCGTTCGTTCTTCAATACGGAGAGCGGCGGGTTGATGGAGAAATTCGTCTTCGTCGACATCGTCCTGCTCGTCGGGCTGGTCATGTTCCGCCGAGGGATCAAACGTCTACGCAAGCTCTCCGACACCCTCGCACAGAAGATGGCCACCCGGCCCGGCGCAGCGCCCACCGCGATCAGCAAGTCGACTCCGGTCGCCAGCCCGATGCAGAACGCCGCAGCTGCAGCACAAGTCGGCCGGCAGGTCTACCAGGGTGGAAAAACGCTCGCCAAGCACGGCGCCAAGGCGGCCCGCCATGGCGCAACTGCAGCGAAGGCCACAGGCAGCGCAGCGCAAGCCGCCGGTGCGGCAACGGGTACAGCCGCAACCGGCGGGGTTGCTGCGGCTTACTTCGTCGGTAAAGCAGCAGTCGCAGGTGTGAAAGCGGTCAAGAACAAGCGTGCCGCCGGCAAGGACGTCGAGCCGGCCGAGAAAGCCGAGACGAAGGGAAAGGACTCCACTGCGACTGCCGCAGCGCTCGCGGCAGGGCAGAAGGGCAAGGACGCCGCGAAATCGGCAGTGTCTTCAGCGACCGCAGCGGCGGCATCGAAGGTCGCCGGTGTCCCGGTATCCACTGGTGCACCGCGTCCGCGCCGGGACCAGGTGGCCAAGCCTGGAATCAAGAAGCCGGTCAGCAACGCACCCGTCTCCACTGCCTCTCGGCCCGCTCGCGGCGACCGAGGTGGAGCAACACCGAAGACCACCAACGTCGGGCGAGACACCTTCCGCGAGTACCGCACGAGCAATGGTTCGCCGATCTTGTTGCCGGAACCCAAGAAGAGCTCTACCCGCCGAACCTCGGAGTCACCGGCGACCAACGAGTCCTCGGCGGTGCCTCGGGTTTCGCCGTCCACAGCTCGCCCGCAACCGTCCGAGTTGGTACGGCCCTCCCGACGCTCCGCCGGGTAGGCGGCAATGAACTACAAGCACTGGATCGCGATCGCTCTCGTTCCAGTAATGGGCGCTGTCATGATCGTCGCCGTCCCGATCATGATGCTGCTCCGCAGCGGGTCGGATGCCTCGACAAGTTGCGGCGGGCCTGCAGTCACGGCGCCTGCCGGCGCCGAAGTGGCACCGACCGACCCCTCCGTTCTCGCCGGAAAACAAACGGAGATCGTCCGCACGATCATTGCCGTCGGCGAACAGATGGGCTTCTCCGATCAAGGCATCATCGTCGCGCTCTCCACCGCCTCTCAAGAATCCGGATTCAAGAACTACGCGAACGACGGAACCGGCATCTTGGCAGCCGATCAAATGGATGTCGCCAAGTCGTTGAACTACCCGCACGACGCGGTCGGCAACGATCACGGCAGCGTCAATCCATTGCAACAACAGTATCCGTGGTGGGGAACGATGGACGAGCTGATGAACCCGCAGATCGCCGCGGTCAAGTTCTACGAAGCTCTCAAAAAGGTTCCCGGCTGGGAATCGTTGCCGGTCACCGTTGCCGCGCAGAAGGTGCAAGTTTCGCTGTACCCCGATGCCTACGCCGACGACGAGATCATCGCTCGCCGTCTGTACGCGGAGAACAAAGGCGCAAGCAAAGACGCACCCGCGCTGCCCCCGCAATACGACAAGCCGGTCTCCGGCGGACCGCAGGACGTGGGCGACAGCCCGGTCAACGTAGGCGACAGTTTCGAGCTCGACGTTGCCGACGTCCTGTGCGGCGGCGGCGCGGCAATGGACTGCGCACCGACCAACAACCCTGCGGAAAAGGGACTCACGCCAGACGCCCTCCGAGTGATGCGGTGCATCACCGAAACCTTTGGAGAACGGCCCTGGGCGAACATCGGAGATCGCCCGTCGGGCGTCGACCGGGATCATCAAGAAGGTCGCGCCGTCGACGCGATGATGACCGAGGGCGACGACGACTACCGCACACCCGCCGGCCGGGCCAAGGGCGACGCGATCGCGGACTTTGTCGTCAAGAACGCCGACGCCTTGGGCGTCAAGTACGTCATCTGGTATGAGAAAATCTGGACACGAAGCCAGGACGCAGTAGGGCAACCAGGAAGTTGGGGACCCTACGACTACCCCCTCGGAGGAAACAGCACCGACACCGTCGCCCACCGCGACCATGTGCACGTCAGCGTCTACGGCAATGCCGCGATCGCCGCGCCCGGTGCCGGCGCGATCGGTGACGGAAACGCGCGGCTACCCGTCGACCCAGGCAAATACACGATCACCTCCGGCTACGGCTACCGCTCCAACCCAACAGGAACGGGCGGGCAGATGCATGCCGGTCTCGACTTCGGAGCAGCCTCCGGGACCCCGATTTTCGCTGTGACAGGAGGAACCGTCACACAAGCGAGCAACGTCGGCGATGGCTACGGGAACTGTGTTGTCATCACCACCGGCAACACTGAGACCCGATACGCACACCAAGTCGACGGCGCAATCAAAGTCAAGGTCGGAGACCAAGTGAGCGCGGGAACGGAAATCGGTGGAGTCGGCACAACCGGAGACTCCACCGGCGACCACTTGCACTTCGAGGTTCGGGTGGACGGCAAGAGCACTGATCCGATGCCGTATCTGCAAGCCATGGGCCTGACCCCCTGAAAGAGAGAAGCACGTGATGTCATTGCCACCGCTGGGAAACCCCGATGACCAGGAATTCTCCGAGGAGAATGAACCCACCGAGCAGAAGCAACCACCACGCTCACAGGTGGTCATTGCCGGACTACGCCGACATCGATTCGCGGTCGTTGCCATAGCTCTGATCAGCGGATTTCTGCTCTACACGCTGGTCATCGATCGACCAGATGACTCCTCGACGCCTTCGGAGACACCCACCACGACATACGTGGCGGAGGCTCCTCCTACCGAGGCGGAAGAAGACCACGGTGACGGCACAGACGCCGACCACAACACCCCGATGGGAGTGGCCGGCCAGTACCGGGTGGTCGCCCGCGGCTTCGCGCAAGACTTCACCACACCCGGCGCTGACTGGTTCGACCGTGTGAGCAGGTGGGTGACACCTCATCTGGCGCAGGGCTACGCGAGCACAGATGTCCGTCGGGTGCAGCCGGCGCAACTGGTTGACCTCACCGAATACTCCACCGGAGCTTCTGTTTCGGACTTCATCGCCACCTACGACACCGGACTCGAACTGGCGATTCGAGTGGAGTACAGCTCCACAGGTTGGCAGGTCAGTACCTGCCAGCCGATGAAAACTGCGTACTGATCATTCGCTGAACATTCCAACAAGAAGGCCGAGACCGCATCCGATGGATGTGGCCTCGGCCTTTTCTCGTGTCTTCACAGACTTGCCGTTGACGGTCGATTGGAAGGCGTCTGTAAGGGGGTCATGCGGATCTGACCGTGAGAGAGATTGTGTGTTGACGCAGTTGTGGCAATAGCGCAATATAGCCCCGGGCTGGGGGGATGCGCTCCGTCCTTAGACTCGCAAGCTCGTCACGTCGGAGCGTACCTCCCCTGTCAAGGGGGTGTCCACCGGAAACCTTTCATGTCCTGGCTCATTGCATCTGATGCGAACTGTCCTGGCTCATTGCATCTGATGCGAACTCAGTGAATCTGATCTTTTAGTACGCCAATGTGATGCGGACTCAGTGCATCTGATGCCAATGTGTCATGAGCGCTGCCCACATCAGGTTGGTTGCGGACGGACGGGAGCGCGGAATTGTCGGTCGGACTGCACGCTGTTGAGGACGCATTCGAAATCGGCTTCGTCGGCTCGGACGGGGCACAGGTTCGGTGTTCGCTGGCGGACGCGGTGGCGGTGCGGTTCGAACGGGTTCCGCCGATCCGATCGATTCCGTCATATCAGGGACAGCGGCACAATCCTGGCTTGTACTGGTCGGCGACGGTGTCGGCGCATGTGGAGTATGAGTCGTGGTTGGAGCGCGACGAGGCACTGGCGCTGGACTTCGATCCCGACGTCGTGGGGATCGCGGCGCAACCGTTCTGGCTGTTCTGGCGCGATGGGCAAAGGAGTCGATCACATGCACCGGATTTCTTCGCCCGCCGCGCCGACGGCACCGGGGTAGTGACCGATTGTCGACCTGCGGCACGGATCAAGCTACGGGATGAGGTCGCGTTCGCTGCGACCGCGCGGGCATGCGCGTCGATGGGCTGGGTTTATCGGCGAGTGAGCGAGCACGATCGGGTCTGGTTGGCGAACGTGCAGTGGCTGGCCGGGTATCGACATCCTCGTCACCGCGTGGAATCGACAGCGGCGACATTGGTGGCGGCGTTCGCAAAACCTCAGCCGCTGATCGGCGGCGCGCGTTCGGCAGGCGATCCGGTGGCCGTATTGCCGGTTCTGCATCACCTGTTGTGGTCGAAGGAGCTGATGGTGGATCTGTCACAGCGGTTGGAGTCGATGTCGATTGTATCGGTGGCGGCGGCGAGATGACGAAGCTGCTGAAGGTCGGAGACCGCATATTTTTCGACGACGACGAGCATCTGGTGGTGGCACTGTCCGGTGTACGGGTGAGGTTGGAAGCGGCAGATGGGACCGCGTCGGTGGTTCTGGTGTCGCATCTGGTGGACTCGCCGGGGTTCGCAATCCTCGGCCAGTCCGACGCCGGGTTCGGGTCGGGTGGACTGGCTGGGCAGAGCCTCGCCGACGTTCCTGCTAATGCCACCGAGCGAGCTCGTGACTGGGAACGACACGTCGTCGAGGTCCAAACCGGGTTGCCGCCCGGAGCGGATCCAGGAGCCACTCCTCGACCCGAGTACGACCCGGCGCGGACCACCATTCGCCAGCGCGAGGCAGCCAAGGCCGCCGAATTGACTGCAGCGGGGTTCCCGACCAGCGCGATCACGGTTCAGCGGATGCGCAGCCGCTATCGTTCCGGCGGCGTGCGCGGGCTGGTCGACGGCAGGGTGACACGGCCGTCGTCGACCTATCGGCGCACTGACGAGCGCGTGGTGGCAGCGGTCCTGGATGCGTTGGACGGGGAAACGAAACGGTCCACCGGAACCCGGGATCGACTGCGCCGGCAGGTAGAAATGCTTCTGGTGCAACGGCACGGTGACGGGGCGGTCGCGATGCCGTCGAAGGCGACATTCAACCGGTTGGTGACAGCGCTGTCGACGGGACAGCACACGTTCGGTTCGGCGAAGACGCGGCGATCCGCGGCGAATCGGCCGACCGGCCCCTTCACCGCGACATGGGCGTCGCGGCCGGGACAACACGTTCAGATCGACACGACACCCTTGGACGTGTTGGCAGTCTTCGACGACGGGAGCGCCCGACGAGTCGAGTTGACCGCAGCGGTCGATGTCGCAACGCGCACGATCGCGGCGGGAGTGCTCCGCCCGGTCGGTACCAAGGCTGTGGATGCATCCATGCTGCTGGCGCGGATGCTGGTACCTGAGCCGATGCGCCCGGGTTGGGCAGAGACGTTGCGGATGTCGGTGTCGCGGTTGCCGTATCGCAGTCTGGCCGACATCGACATCCGTATGGAGCAGGCTGCGGCGAAACCGGTAATCGTCCCGGAGACGATCGGCTGCGACCGCGGAAAGGTCTACCTGTCCGAAACGTTCCTGCGGTCATGTCAGACGCTGGGCATGTCGGTTCAGCCGTCCCATCCGCGCACGCCGACCGACAACAGCGTGATCGAGCGGACATTTTCCTCGATCAACACCCTGTTCTGCCAGTATGTCGCCGGTTACGTCGGCCGCGATGTCGGCCGCCGCGGCGCGCATGTCGAGGACGAAGCTGCGTGGTCGTTGGCGCAACTGCAGGATCTGTTCGACGAGTGGGTGATTCACTGGCAGCGCCGTCCACACGACGGGCTGCGCAGTCCCGACAGCGGTCAGGCGGTGTCACCGAACGAGATGTACGCGGTGCTGGTCAGCGCCGCAGGCTATCTGCCGTTGATGCTCAGCGGTGAGGACTACATCGAACTGCTGCCTTCGCAATGGCGCGCCATCAACGATTACGGGGTGCGCCTCGACCGGCGCACGTACGACGATCGCGGGTTCAATCCCTATCGCCGCCAGCATTCCGGTGTCACCGCGCACAACGGGGCTTGGGAAGTCCGCTACGACCCGTACGACCTGTCGCAGGTGTTCGTTCGTAACCACTACGAAGGTGGTTGGATCCGAGCGACCTGGACGCATCTGCCGATGGTGTCGGCTCCGTTCGCGGACTTTACCTGGCGTCACGCCCGCCAGATCGTCGCCGACGCCGGGCCGACAGCTGAACCGGTGGAGACCGCGACCGCGCGGGCGCTGGCGGATCTGCTGGATCGCGCGTCCGCGGGCCCGGATACGCAGTCGGCGGCCAGGACCAAGGCTGATCGCAAGGTGGCGGCACGTACCCGGGCTGCGGCACCTGAGCGAGCCACTGTCGTGCCGGTCGATCTGCGTGTGCTCGACGGTGGTGACGACTTCGACGAGGACAGCGGCGGTGATGAAGGCGAGCTGGGCACTGTGATCCCGTTCGGTGTCTTCGATGCCGCCGCGGAGGCCGAGAGGTGGCTGTGACCAGCATGAGTGAATTCGACCCGCCACCGGACGCCCCACTGACCACCAAGGAGGGCTGGAATCGCTGGGTTGGCCGTGACCGCTCTGCGCCTGAGCTGCGCGGAGATTGGTGCGAGCTGGCACCGTCCGAACGCGCCGACTACGACGACACCCGGCTGGACTACCACTCCGAACTGATCGTGGTGAACACCCCTGCCATCCAGGACATCACGAAAACCGTTCGGCGGCTGTTGATTCTCAATCGCCGCCAGATATCGGCTCGGCGCGGGCTGATCGTCACCGGCGGCGCGGGTACGGGCAAGACCACCGCGTTGACCCAGTTGGGGCTGGCCCATGAGCTTCGAACGCGTTTGCGCAATCCGGTTCGGGGGACACGGATTCCGGTCGTCTACATCACCTTGCCCCCGGCTGCGACTGCGCGCATGGTCGCGGTCGAATTCGCGCGGTTCCTCGGTCTCCCGGTCACGGGCCGCGCCAATCTCACCGACATCACTAATTCCGTCTGCGCGGTCCTCTGCGACGTCGGCTGCGATCTGGTCCTCGTCGATGAGATCCACAACATTTCGCTGACCACCCGAGCGGGTGCAGAGGTCTCCGATCAACTGAAATACTTCTCCGAGCGCATCCCGGCGACATTCGTCTACGCCGGAATCGACGTCGAACATGCAGGCTTGTTTTCCGGCATCCGCGGCCGCCAGATCGCCGGCCGCTTCGCCACTATTTCCACCCACCCGTTCGCCTACGGCAGCACCGCGCAGCGCGAACACTGGCGCGCTCTCATCGTCACACTCGAGCAAGCGCTCCGCCTGCATCGGCACAAACCCGGCACCCTCGCCCGTCAGGGCCAATATCTCTACCAGCGCACCAACGGCATGCTCGGGAGCCTGTCCCACCTCATCCGGGGAGCTGCCATCGACGCAATCCTCGATGGCAGCGAGAAGGTCACCAAAGCTCATCTCGACGCCCAGCGACTCGACCGCGCCGCCAACATTCAGCCGGAGTTGGCTCCCGGCAAGGGTTCGGCCAAGCGAAGTGGCGTTGCATGACCTCTCGGCGGCGCCTGAGCGGGCAAGCGCGCCCGCTGCCCATTCCCATCCCGCCCTCGATGAACGAGACGATCGAGTCCTACCTACGCAGACTCGCCGTCGTCAACCACATCAGCAACGACGCACTGAAGCGTCACCTCGGGCTCGACCCCACGCGGCTGGGATTACGCATCCGGCTCGGTAACCTCGCCAGGCTCGTCGCCATCACCGGTTATTCACGCGAGCAGCTCACACGCACGCTTCCTCAGTTGTCGAACTGGCACACCGACTCTGCCCGCTTCGCGGACTGGCCGCGACCGGCCTGCCCTGCCTGCACGAACCGTCACCGAGGTGGCCCAGTGACCCGCTACTACCCGTCGTACGTCCATGCCTGCCCGATGCACCAGATCTGGTTCAGCGGTGGGCAATTCGATCGCGGCCGCGTGCTCGATGTCAGCGACACACCAGCAGTCCTGGCCGCTCATTCCAGACATCGGCGCTTGGCGCAACGACGCGGACCGCAACCGACCCAATACGCCTTCGACGTCGCTCGCGGAGTGTGGAACAACCTCGTCTCATTTCCCGCGTGCAGCGGCGTCAAGGAAAGACTCGGCATCCTCCAGCCGAATGCGAGGCGGTTCATCGCCCTCGACGACTGCGAATATTTGGCGGCGAGCTACCCCAACGTCGTCAACACCGCCGCATTGCTGGTCTCACCGCACTGGCGGCGGGTCGCTTCCAGACAGCACACATGCAATCTGTTCCTCACCGAACTCGGATGGCGGACAAGCGGCGAACGGCATCCCTACTGGCCACAGGGCAAAAGCGACCCCATCGTGAAATGGATCGAGGGTCTCACCCGGGCCAGCATCGACTGGAACATGCTCTGACCACTGTCGACTTGACTTGTTGCACTAGAGAGCAGCTTGCCGGCGTGTCTGATGCCGCCATCGCCTGAAAATGAGACAGAAATCGGACATTGTGGGGTTGCGAAAGTCGAATGCAAACAAATTGATATCAATTCTGGCACCATTCATTGATGCTGCGGGCGGGCCTGGGCGCGATCCGAAGTATTCACGGCTTACGCGAGGTTCGCAGACAGACCTATGCGCAGACTGAACCCGGCCTCTTCTCCGGATGCGACATCGACTTGTGGCGCAACCGCTTCGAGGCGATGGCAGATCCGAATAGACTACGAATGTAGTCGGCGTAGAGCCGGTCGAGCCGCGACCCGATGTGGACCTCGCGTTCCCCGGACTTGGCGGACAGGCCGTACGGGTGTGGCCTGCTCACGATCGCGACCCGGGCGCTCTTGCCGCCGATCCCGGTGTTCCAGTCGCGGTGCTCCAACGAGAGGGCTTCGCCGATCCGCATGCCCGATTCCGCCAGGACTGCCCACAGGAACCGATATCGCAGGTCACCTCTCCACTCCTCGAGTGTTGGGTCGTAGGTGGCCTCGGCGCCTTGGAGGGCGTCGATCGTGGTCGGCGCCAGAACCGGGATGGCCTTGCGGGCGGCGCGGATTCGGATGGCGGCGCGCTTCTGTGGCGCTCGCCTGGCCACGTGCTCGAGGAACGAGAGGTAGCGGCCGGATCGGACGTGGGCTTGCTTCCACAGGAACGGCGCAGCGTCTGTTCCGCTGTCGGCTTGGTAGCGGTAGAAACTCATCACTGCGCGCATGCGGAGATTCACCGTGCTGTCGCTGAGCGTCGGTCGGGGGCGGAGTTCGCGGATCGGCGAGTCCTGCTCGCCGTAGCGCAGGGCCGAGATGAAGTCGCCGAAGTCGTGCAGCTTCACCGCATCCCACGACGTGCCGGTCACTTCCAGGAACGACCACCACTGGGCCAGGCTCTGTGCGTAGGCGCGGGTGGTGTTCGGCCGGAAGTCGATTTGCCGCCCGTACTCGAGGTAGGCCTCGACCGGCTCAACGAGACCGAACGATCTGTCGATCACCGTCCAGGTCGTTGTACCGTCGTTGAGAGTGACACGTTGCGCTGTAGCCATCAGCCCGCTCCCGTTCGTCTGAAGTCGAAGCTACGCCCGGCGCTGCCTAATTCGAGGCACCCGAACGGCGCGTGTCTGCGGTGTCATCGGCGTACTTCGCTACCTGCAGATAACACCGTCGCCCACATGTCCCGAATCTGTGGAAGGAAGCTCAGGATGATGTCAACGGCACTAACTACTAGCTACGGATTACACGTGTATCCCCTTGCCCGAGCATGGAAAATGGGTGCTTCGAAGTGGACTGTCGATAAACGAATCCAGTTTGCCAACGACATCGACCGCAACCTGATGGCCGTGGACGGATCCACGAACGGTAAGAAATCCGACAAAGGGCTCGATGAATGGATGCCCCCCAATGCTGCGTACGGATGCGAGTATGCGGCACGCTATTTGACAGTCGCCCGCGACTACGCGCTGAGCGTCACCACCGGTGACCTCCACAGCGCTTCACTTGCGTGCGGACTGGATCCGGCGATAACCAAGGAGAAATGACAGATGAGCCCCACACCGACCAACAAGAAGGCCGTGGACACAGCACGCAAGAGTGCTGAGGCCCTGGCCCACAAGGCGCTTCAGGCGCGGGTATCGCTTGTCGGCGCAATTGGTGAGGCGCAGGCCTCTGCGCAGGAGATACTTGATCAGCGCGAGGTTCTTCTTGCCAAGCATGCCCAGGAACTCGACGTGCTCGACGCAGAACACGCAGATGCGGAAGAGAAGATCAAAACCGCATACGACACAGCCGTTTCGGGTGGCTGGACCGCACGTGAACTTACAGAGATGGGCTATTCGGCGCCGAAGAAGAAGAAACCGCGCCGGCAGAAGCCGGCCGCTGCCGAAACACCGCAGCCGGCCACCCCGCCGAGTCATACCGGTGAACAGCCCAGCGGTACCGATCACAACGACTAAATCGCCTGCCAGCTTTGCAGAACAGAGGAGTTCACGATGGACCACAACTCGCCGCTCGACATCGATTCGGTTGTACGTGTCCTCCCTGCCTGCACCAGCTGCGAGCTCGAAAAGCAAGCTGGCGTCGAGGTGACTTACGTCCGGCCGGCGCAGTGGGCTCTCACATTGAGAGACTGCTGCGCCGGATGGACCCCGAGTCCGCACCTGGTGTGCCACATCCATTTCGTGGAATTGCTCACTCAACATCTCCCCGCCCAATGTGTGGTGTGCGGAAGAATCAGCCGGAACATCTCCGATGTCCTCGACACTGCGATGACGTTGGGAACTCAAGTCCCCACTCCGCACCGCAAAACTGCGTGATCGGACCCCATTCGAGGAAGTAGACCCCGCTTATGTCTCGCAGTTACACCAGATCGAGCCCAGACGGCGTATCCGGTGTCGTGGACGTCGACGGCGGAAACTCGAATGTGGCGACGAAAAAGCAAGCTCTTGTCATTCCCGAGGAGCGATATGCGGAGCGAGAGAAGGAAAGAGCATCCGCTCGGAACCTTGACTCGGCAACCGAAGGTATGAGTCTGACCCGAGCTTCCAAGGATCTCAATCGTGCTTTTCCTCGCCCGGGCACCGCCCCGATCACCGATGCACGATTGCGCCGAAACTTGCCTGGCGAGATCGAACTCCGCAAGAACTTGAGTTCGAGACAACGCAAAGCGCGCTCGGTGGCCAAACGTGCTGTTCTCGACGCGATGCCGGGGACACAACACCGCGCGTTACACGCGTTGGTGTCTGACCCGAAGACATGGGAGTCGACGAACGCCGCCCTGTCGAGAGTTAACGGCGACGCGGTCATGCTCGACGACAAACAACGAAAAGAGGTCCAGCGAATCGACCGTGCGATCCAATCTGCGGAATCGAAAACAGGGCGAGGCCATCTGGTCTACACCGAAGTCACCATGCCTCATCCAGTGGCCGGACAGCATGATTGGCCATCGAATTTGCAACCAGGGGCAGTGATTTCTTTTGACCGCTTCACAGCCGGCACACACACGCTTCACGAACTGGACGCTCATCGAGGCCCCAACGACGTTGCCTTCGAGATCGAAACGAGCCGTGGCATGTACCTCGGCCAGTCTGACAGCGGGAACAACACCTCGCACGTGCTTCCTCGAGGAATGCATGTCGAAGTAGTCGCTGTGCACAACGCGCCGTACGAACGACCCGGTCTGCCGCCCGGCGAACGAATCGTCGTGCAACTACGCGAGATCACAACGCCCGACACGACTTAGAAAGAAGCTGATCATGGGTTACACCGACGCACAAGGCCGCCCCGAAATATTTATGCACCCCGACATTTTGGCTGGCAAGTCGACGTTCAACATCGTTGAATCGGCTTCGGAGGATCTGTCGACCGCGGACGCCGACAACAATGACGTTGTTGGCGAAAAGAAAAATCGGAGGTCACCTAAAAGGTGATGCCTCCGACTCTCACTGTGCAATCTCAGTGCCCAGATCTTAACTGCAGAGACAGTCAGAATGCAACTGAAAAGTCCACGTGCACAAAGTAATCAAGCGCAACGGAGAAGGTACTGATGAAGCGACATTCCACCAGACGCTGCACCATCGCGATAGCAGCAATGATTGTGGCTGCAGTCGCAGGGTGCACTGATTCGGGATCCGAGAGCGAGTCGTCAGCGGCAAGAACCGCCAGCGAAGCATCCCGCTCGTCAACCTCTACCGCAGCGCCGGGCCAGGCTGGTGCGACGTCTGCCCGAGGACAAGCGGGGATCACAGACGGAACCCTCGATCCTTCCCCGACACAGCCCGGTATCGCGTCACCAGTTCAGCCCGAAATTTCATCGCCTGTAGCCGCATCGGCCGGCGACACATGCGGGACAGTCATCCCCCACGAGACAGGCGCTGTTCAGCCGGTAATCGTCCTAACCGGGTCCATCGAGTGCGCGACCGCATTGGCAGTCAGTGAGCGATACCTCAACGATGCGTCGGTGGCGAGTGAAGGTCAGGGGCGGTTCGCAACAATCGACGGGTGGCACTGCAACTGGCCGTATGTGGACGGCCGATCCCACGCGGAGTCCTATCTCCAATGCACTGATGCGGCCCAAAACTCGTTCCAGATCGGCGAATAGATCACATGCGCAGGCAATTAGACGTACTCGCGGATGCGAGGAAGGACATCCGCGATTTCCTCGAACAACGTCGGCCATCCCCGCCGTAACCACGTAGCCCGACCTTGTTCGAGGAAATGACCGTCCACGAGATGACTGACCCGCAAATTTGCTTCTGAAACGCCGAGACCACGCATTTTGTCGTAGATCGGGTTGGCAGGAAGTTCACGTCGAGCGATATACCCCCAGACATCGTCGCGGGTCCAATCCCACACCGGCCCGTACGCGCGTGTTTTGTCCGCGCGCGCAATCGATCCTCCATGAGCCCGGCGTTGTTCGGCTTTAGTGGCACAACATGATCGGCAACTTCGTTCAATTTCGAGCGCGAGATTGCTGTAATAAAGAGACCATCTACCAGTGCCTTTAGCAGATTCGTCCGCGCGCACACCCCACATCTCGCCTGGACCGTGGTCGGTGTGCGCGCGCCGAGAAGGCTCCGCAATCAACGCGTCCTGCAAAGAAGCGGACGGCGAGTGGTCACCTGCACGGCTGCCGTGCTGCCAACCGCCGTCGCTGGCGAGGATTTCCAGGAGCGACGGCTCTGCCGCATAAACCTGAAAGTTCAACTTCCATTCCTGCGCGATCTGTTGCACGAATTCGTACGTCTCGGGAAACTCCGCTCCCGAGTCGAAGAAGACGACGGGAACATTCGGCTCCACCGAAAGTGCGAGGTGGAGCACAACGAGAGAATCCTTGCCGCCGGAGAATGCGACATAGCCGTCATTGTCTTCCAGGTGCGCAGCGATTCTTGTCCGTATTGACGCCAGATCGTGCCGCGCCGGACGAAAGCTGTTGAGAACAGCCATATTCAGGCCATCCGGCGTTGCGGTCATCATGGGTCCTTTCGTGAGACTTTCAACTGTATCGACGCTATGCATCTCAGAGCGAACGTGTATTTGTGAACGAATCTCAGAGCCCGCGGCAGGTATTGACCTGTTCGTCGTGTATCTACTCGGTGATACGTTCGCGGAAATCGTCCAAAACGAATTTCGACGAAAGTGGGGGACCATGCCTAGTGAACAGGGTAATCGCAATCCGGAATTGCCACCGTGGCTCGATGCCAGCGCAGATAACGGTGAGAAGGCGCCGGACACAGACAGTCATCATCAAGTACGCCCTGACGACCGCGCAACCAGTCACGCATCACCTCAGCACGAGCGACCTCAGGTCCGCGTCGCACCTCAAGTGCAGCCGTCCGCGCCCTCAGGTCCCTCGCACGCCATCGAATCAGGATCCCCGGTGGCGAACGATAGCTGGCAGCCGATCGCCCCTCCGGACACAAACCAGGGGGAGACGCAACCGCCCGCGGTCGATCCAATTCGTCACGGCGGGGGTGTCCAGGAAACGCAGGAGACAGCCCCGATGAGCCCTCCGCGCACTCGCTATGTCGACTCCACGTTGAACCAGGAAGCGACTGTTGCACACTCGCAGCCGGTCCAGCCGAGTTCGTCGCGGGGCACAAATGTTCGGGGTGCGGTGCCATCCAACCCGCCGGCGAGTGCGCAGCCAGCAGCGCCGTCTGCCACACCGACTGCGCCCAAGCCCCCTGCCGTGTCGACTCCGGCATGGGATCTGCCTACGACAACTTTTCCCGCGCAAGGCGCCGGCGCAGACAGTCGAGGGTCGTACGGTTCCCCGGGAGACAGCACTTCTGTCCCACAGCCCCTCAACCCGCTTTCCTACCCCCAGCATCAGCAAGCCGAAAACGCACAGATCGACCCCCGTCCGTCCGTTCCATCGGCAGGGCAAGTGAGTTCCGTACCAGTAGAAAATCCGCAGGGGCAGCAACAACCCCACAACGGTGCACCGCCTCAATGGCAAAACAGCCGACCGCGCCAGGTCAACGCCGGAATTGCATCGGATTTCCGTTCCTCTACGCCGCCCAAGCGCACTATCGACGACCTCGACATCATTCGTCGTGCGAAGCGCCCGCCGGCGAAAGGTTTCCGCCGCTTCCTGTTCAAATTGACAGGGGGCAAGGTCAACCCGGGTCAGTCGCAGGCAGAGCTCGAGTACCTCGAATTGGTCAAGCGGATCAATCAGCCGTCGCGAGGTGTCTACAAAATCGCTTTCGTTTCTCTCAAAGGAGGGGTGGGAAAAACCACTGCAGCGAAAACCGTGGGGTCGACGTTCGCCTCGCTGCGAGGCGATCGCGTCATCGCGATCGACGCCAACCCGGACGCCGGAACCCTTGCCGATCGGGAACATCGCGAGCACCGATACACCGTCCGAGACCTGCTGGCGGATCATCAGATCCGCACCTACAGCGATGTGAGGCACTACACCTCTCAGGGTGACAGCCGCCTGGAGATCCTCGCCAACGAAACAGATCCGGCGACCTCCGAAGCCTTCAACGAGCAGGACTATCTCGACGCACTCAAGACGTTGGAGGTGCACTACAACATCATCATCACCGATTGCGGAACCGGCATGATGCATTCGGCGATGAAGGGAATCCTCGACGAGGCCGATGCAGTAGTTGTTGTCAGCCCCACCGCCCAGGACGGCGCACGGTCGGCTGTCTCCACCTTGGCGTGGCTCAACGAGCAAGGACATCAACGTCTGGTGGAAAAGGCAGTGGTGGTGGTCAATTCGACACGGCCGGGATCGTCTTCTCTCGACCTGAGTCAGCTCGAAGACGTTTTCCGTCAGCAAGGCGTACGGGCAGTCCGCATCATTCCGTTCGACGAACACCTCGGAGAAGGTGGCCCGATCGACCTGCCGCTGCTGAGCAAGAAGACCGAACGTGCGTACCTCGAACTCGCGGCGGATCTCGCCGACGATTTCGTGAACAAGGGACCCGCATAACGAACAACGAAGCCGGCGGCCTCGACAGCTGTTGATCATCCACTGCCGTAATGTGTGCGGTGTTCGTAATGTCATGTGCCGCAGATAGCTTGCTTGCATGACCGACGCGAACGCTGTGAGCATCGAAGACGTGTGCACCGCCGCACACAGGGCAGTTGATCCCCCACCTGTCGAAGGTCGCCGCTGCGGTGGCCTCTGCGCCCGCTGCGGGCGAGAGAGTACCGGCAATATCTCTGTCAGCTCCGTCGTTTCACGCACCTTTACTGCCTTCGACGGATGGTCCTCGCCCGCAGCGCAAGGGATGTGCCAGGTCTGCGCGTGGGTCTACCGCACCCCAGCACTGCGTCTGAACATCCAATTGGTGGGAGCGTGCCCACCCACGCTGAAAACGCTGACTTCGAGACAACTCGGAGCGCGCCTGCAGAAACCGCTAACCTCGGCGCACGCGCTCGTCGTGCCAGTGGGTATGCGTCGCAAACACCTCCTCCCTCATGCGCGGTGGGGCGAAATTAGTGTCGACGACATCTCGTTGTCCTGGACCAAACATGATGTACGCACTCTCGCTGCGATGCGACGACTACGCACGGACGGCTTCGGAGAGCGGATGCTGGCAGCGAGCGCACCGCAATTCGCGATGATGCGCCGACTTCCAGCCGCACGGTGGACGGGACTCCTCGAAGACTGGGCAGAACTTGATCGATGGCGCACGGCACCCCCATGGTGGGAACTCGGCCTACGCGCCTCCTCCTCGAACAGGAAGGAACCGTAATGGCAACCTCCACTGACAAATGGCTTGCGTCCGTTCCCGAACTACCCGCACTGACCGGGGCTCACTCAACCGCTGAACGGCTACTTCTGCTGCTGCACTACGGAATCGACTGGGAAAACGGATGGGTAGCATCCCGCCGAGCCGTCTACTGGGAACACCACCTCCCCGATCGAGTCCGGCTCGCCACCTACCGGTGCGGCGCCGATCTCGACCGATGGTGGGGCATCGTGTCCGAGAAGCTCGAATCCCGACCCAACGCATCGCAGCGACTCGAACTCTCGCAACTACTGAGAGAACCACCGAAGCCAGTGCTGACAATCATGCGCGAATCGACCCGGGCGCTGGTGCTTCGAACGCAGATCGTCGCGACGGCATACCGAGAGTCCCAAACCCACATCCGCCGGCAGCGCGACAACGCAGGAGAAACATCACCATGACCAGCACTGTGCATTGGGATCTGGACATCTACGCACTGTCGTCGATCTCGCACAAAGACGACAGCACCTCGACAACCACGGCGCTCTTTCGCCGCGAAGAAGTAATCCAGCCCGACGGGACGGGGGAGCTCGTCCCGATCATCTCCGGCAACTCCTTCCGCGGAACACTGCGACGCATCGGTGAGGAACTCCTCCGCGACGTGCTCGACTACGAGGGCACACTGTCGCTGCCGGCGGCCCACACCCTCCGCAGCGGAGGAGCCCTACGAAAAACCAAGGGCGAACCCCTCTCCGGAAACAGACTCGAGCATGCACGAAATCTCATCCCCCTGATCGGCGTCTTCGGAGGTAACAGCAGTTCCACGATGATCAAGGGCCGCGCCCAGATCGGGAAAGTCGTACCGAGGGTCAAAGAGACCGAACACATCATGTCCAGACCGTCGAAGCTCCCGTTACTGAGCCAGTTCGAGCTGCTGGGCATCGAGCGGTACAGCCGATTCGACGACTCGGACACCGCAGACTTCCCATCAACTGCCGCGGCAGAGTCCGACGCGGAGAGCCCGGCGACCGGCTCACACCTGATGCGCTACGAAGTCGAGACCTTACCTGCGGGAACCACCTTCGAATCCTGGATCCGCCTCACCCGAGCCACCGATCTGCAGATCGCCTTCTTCACAGACGTCCTCGCCGAATTCACAGCAGCAGGACGACTCGGTGGGCGATTGTCGATCGGCCACGGGATGGTTCGCGTCGAATCCACACGATCGACGACGGCCGGCACCACAGCATCTGCGGTGGACTGGCGCGAACATCTGCGCAGTGTCCGAGACGACGCGCTGGAAGTTCTGGCGAACTGGTGATGAGGCCGCTACTGGTGAAAGCGAGACTCGCCCACGGAATCGCGCACGCCGCACCGTGGGGAGTGAGCCTCGACGGACTGCTCGCCGCCGAAATATGGGCAGACCAGAAGGCGGGCAAGCGCGATCGAGGAGAAGTCGTAACTGCGCTGGCAGCCGACGTCGACCCTGAAGACCTCGATTTGCCCTTGGCTCGATGCGAACTGTCAGGCGGAGGCTTATGGCACTGGGCAGCTACTTGCGCGTATCCCGAGAAACCTGTCGATCATCCAGTGGTGCGCTACTGGACGGGGCGCCCCGATCATGCGGCCCTCGGGGACCTCGTGGCAGATCTCCCAGGCGTCGTCTCGGAAAGGCAAGGCCCGTACCGGTCGCGGAGCATGCCGTTGTTGGTCACGAGCACCGACACCGTGACATGGCAATGTGTGGGAGACGATGACCGGATCATGGCGATCCTGCAAGGCATTGCCGCGATCGGAAAAAAACGTAGTCAGGGCGAAGGTCGAGTTCTGCGGTGGGAAGTGGCGCCTCTCGACGAGTCTTTTGGCTGGTCGGCAGGACATCTCCATGTTGATGGCAGCCTCGGTCGGCCAACCCCAGATGGATGCCTGTACGGAACCGCGGTGGCAACCGGTGGCCGAGGACCCACGGGTCTGCGGCCGCCGTACATGCACGGTTTCCGCCGGCACACGCTCAACCTGCCGTTCTCGCTCACTGTGTGAGTAGTGAAGACGATCTTGGAGCTAAGTTCTGTCGTGGCGCTCGGCTATTGCGCGGTACCTGAACTGGGGTTCTCGGGCCTGGTAGCGATAGTCATCAGCGCCCTGTACGCGCGATCTCGACGCCCTTCCGGGACGAGTTGCCACGAACGGTGTTGTGGGTTTTCGAGTGCCTCAGCGAGTTTCTCGAGTCTGCGGGGGTCGTTTTCCGTCATCGTCACATCACGTTCGACGATCGGATTGCCAATCGCACTGGCGAGGATTGCAGCGTCATCGAGATGGCGTTGCGTGTCTTTGCGGTCACTGATGAAAGCTGCCCCCTTGAGGATCAGAGCCCCCAGAACGGTCGGCAGGCTCAAACGGGTTGGTACCCCGTCAATTTCGATCGTGCAGTTCACGGTTTTCCGCAATGCAGATGTGGCACCTGGGACCTGGAAGACCGGGTGCCCTTTCAGCTTCGGGACATGCTTCGGTGGTAGATGGTCGGCGACCATCACATCGACTATCTCGGGGGCCTTTTCTCCTCCACGTGTAAACCGGTGGATGGGGTCGTCGTCCTGGAGCGACCAGCGGAGTTCGTAGCCGAGATCCTCGAGTTGTTTCTTGACTTCGTTGAATACGGCTGCGCCGGTTTCTATGTGCAGCACGATGTCGACATCAAGGGTAGGTCGGTTGAGTGGCACTCCTGCTTTCGCTGCGTGCAGCTGCACCATCAGCCCCCCGATCAGTGTCCATTGGTCGGACGGGATCGCGTTGGCCAGCTCCGCGGCTTGCGGCCACGGTGTAGCCCACCCGCCGACAGGCGCCTGAACAGTCCACTCGGGACGTTCAACGGAAGTCATCGAGTAGCTCCTGGAGTACGCGCGTGCCGGCGCTGCGCTGGCGGGTGTCGAGTGATTCCATCAGATCGACGGCGACGGCCGCGATCGGAAGCGTTGATGTACGGAAGAATGGGTTCAGGGCGGAAACGACCCGGAGGGTGACATCACCGTTTTGGGAGAGCATCCCGAATTGTTCTACGACGTCGTCGAAGTCGTCGTCGACGATGTACCCGTCGGCTTTGTCGTTTCTCGCGGAGGACAGTCCGAATCGCGCCGCTGTTTCCGGTACGTGAATGATCGCGCTGATACCGGTGGCGGCGAGGTAGCCGCCCCTGATCAAGACATCTACGTCGCCCTCCCCCCAGGTCTCCATGTGGTGTGTGGTGGCGCGGTTTCTGGCGAGGTAGGCCACTTCTGCCGCGGACGACCGGCGTAAACGATGCTTGAGTCGGGTGATCTGTGTCGGAGAAGCGATCCAGTCGACTGTGCAGTGGGACAACAAGGCCAGGGCTGCCCAGGAAACCTCAGGATTCCACGGGCGTCCGGGACGGCGAGAGCTCTGGGCCATCCGGTGGACGGATGCACTGTTGAGCAGGAGAGAATTGCCCACCTCGCGGGCGATGGTGATGGAACCGGCGCGAGCGAGTCTGGTGACCTGCCGTTCGGTCACCGAGAGTGCAGCTGCAGCATCGTGCACCGTCATCTCATCCATGCCTTATATGGTCGCATTCGAGACCATATAAGGCAATAACAGCACTAAATCGACCAATTATTGATGTGTGATCGAGACACATTTTCTATCAGCCCTGCGGATTCCCAGCGGCGACGAGGTTGGTCAAGTCAGTCGGCCAGGGGTACTTTCCCGGTGCGTCTGTGACGGATTCGACGATGGCCTTTCCCGAGGCTTCATCGATCTCGACGATGGAGAACACCGACTTACCGGTTGTGTGGATCCGGACATGATCGCCGACCTGCATGTGTGAATCTCTTTCTCGTATTCTGCGTTGTTTCGCAACTCCGCACTATCTCAGGTGTGTACGACACGATCTGGTCACACGGGGGGAGAGGGCCGGCCGGCTGGTCGGCCTTCCCTCGCCGCGCCCCCGGCACGGCGAGGGGCAGGGCCATTTCGAGCCACAGAAGCCGTCATTTCCGCAGTTCAGGCCGTATAATTCGAGGTGTCCTGTTGAGTGCGCGACTGACCATCGTGCCGATTTTTTTGGAGTGTTCTGATGGCTGATCTGGCTACTGCTGTGACTGTGTTGGATGCGAATGGGCGGGCGGGTGTGCCGTCGTTGTTGATTTCGGGTCCGGGGATGGGCAAGTCGAGTTTGGTGCGTGGGTTGGCTGCGGCGGATGGGGTGTTGTGCAAGACGGTGTTGGGGTCGTTGCGTGAGCCGTCGGATTTCGCTGGGTTGCCGGTGGTGCGGGAGCACGGTGTGACGTTGGAGGCTCCGGCGTGGGCGAAGGAATTGGTGGCCGGTGGTGGTGGGTATCTGTTTCTGGATGAGTTGACGACGAGTCCGCCTGCTGTGCAGGCGGCGATGTTGGCGGTGGCGTTGGATCTGACTGTCGGTGATGTGCAGTTGCCGAAGGGGACTCGGGTGATTGCGGGGGCGAATCCTCCGGATTGCGCTGCTGGTGGGTACGAGTTGGAAGCGCCGTTGGCGAATCGGTTCTGCCATGTGGAGTTCACGCCGTCTGTGGATGAGTGGTTGGACGGTATGTCGACGGGGTGGGGTGCGCCGCCTGCCTCGCGTGCGGTTGCCACCGATGAGCAGCGGGCCTGTGTTGGTGCGCAGTTCGATCACCGGCTTTGTGCAGCGCAATCCTGATGCGTTGGATGCTTTTCCGTCGTCGGCGGCGCAGACCGGTGGCGCGTGGCCGTCGCGTCGTACGTGGTCGATGTTGGCGGCGGTGTTGCCGCATGTGCGGGAGGACGACAACGCGGCGATCAACACGGCGGTGTTCGGGTTGATCGGTGAGGGCGCGGGCGTGGAGTTCTTTTCAGTGGCGATGTAGCGCGGATCTGCCCGATCCGGTTGCGGTGGTGGAGAATCCCGATTCGGCGTTCGATTGGCAGTCGCGTCCTGATCTGGTGTGGGCGGTGCTGTCCGGTGTCACGGCGTGGGCGGTGGGGCGCGGCACGGTGGAGGCCTGGCGCAGTGCGTGGGGTCCGCTGATCGCGGCTGCGGATGCGGGCGCACCGGACGTGGCGGGCGCGGCGGCGCGCACGCTGGCGAAGGCGCGACCGGCGAAGGCGACTGTCCCGGCGTCTGCACGTCGGTTCGCGCCGATGTTGACCGCTGCGGGTCTGATGGAGGCGGCGGCATGAGCGGGGTTCGGGCGCTTGCGCCGGATGAGTTGCGGGCGTTTCGCCTGGCGCGGCTGGTTTCTGCCGAGCAGATGCCGTATTTCATGAGGGCGTTGTTCGCGGCGCAGCCTGTTGCTGCACCGGGGTTGGGCACGTTCGCGGTGGATGCGCAGTGGCGGCTGTATCTAGATCCGGCGTTGTTGGTAGGGGTTGGTGCGTGGCCGGTGCCGGTGGCGGGTGCGGTGTTGTTGCACGAGGTCGGGCACTTGCTGCGGGCGCACGGTGTGCGGGGGCAGTCCTTGCCGAAGCCGGCGGCGCACGTGGCGTGGAATTACGCGGCGGATGCGGAAATCAACGACGACTTGCTGGCGGCGGGCGTCGGGTTACCGGACGGGGTGATCACTCCACAATCGTTCGGGTGCGAGGACGGCGGAATCGCAGAGGACTACTACACGCACCTGATCGATCCGGCTACGGGACAACAGTTTCCAGACGAGAATGATGTGGGATGCGGGTCCGGTGCGGGGTGCGCGCCGGTGCCGGGGGAGTTGGGTGCGGCAGCGGGGGAGGTCGCGGACGGGTTGGACGACGCGGAAGCAGATCTGGTTCGCCGTCATGTGGCGCGGGCGGTGCAGGCGGCGCAAGGGAAGGGGCGCGGGATGCCGCCGCAAGGGTTGGCGCGCTGGGCGGGTGAGGTTCTCACGCCGCCGACCGCGGCGTGGGATCGGGTGTTGCGCGCGGTGATCCGGCGCGCATTGGCGGATCAGTCGGGGCGGACGAACTACAGCTATGCGCGTCCGTCGCGGCGCAGCCTGCCGGGGATCGTGGCCCCGGCGATGCGGGGTCCGTCGATCACGGTGTCGATTGTGATCGACACGTCGGGGTCCATGTCGGCGGCGGATCTGTCGGCGGCGATGGGTGAGGTGGCGGGTGTACTGCGGACGGGCGGTGTAGCGCGGGAGCGGGTACGGATTCTCTCGTGCGATGCGAAATCGACGTCTGCGCAGGCGGTGCGGTCGGTGGCCGATGTGGTGTTGGTGGGCGGCGGCGGTACGGATATGCGCGTCGGGATCGACGCGGCGAACGCGGCCCGTCCTGCCCCGCACGTGGTGATCGTGTTGACGGACGGGGATACGCCGTGGCCGGATCGGCCGTCGCGGGCGCATCTGGTGTGCGCGGTGATCGGCAACGACGCCGCACTGGCACGGACCCCGGACTGGGCGTCGAGTGTGCAGATCCCGGTCGGTGCGTCGTGAACGCGGTGAGCGGTGATCTGTTGCGGTACGCGCAGCAGGTGTTGACCGGTACCGGTCACGAGCCCGCTCAGGTGGCGAGCGTGGTCGCCGGCACCGGCGAGGATGCGGCGGCGCGGGCGTTGCGTGCGGGGTGGGAGTGCGCCGCGAATCCGGTGGTTCTGGCGTGCGAGCAGGCGGAGGACGTGTCGTGAGCGTGGAATGGTTCGATCTGGCTCAGCGTCTCTATGCCGCCGAAACAGGGCGCCCGGCTGCTCGGCTCGCACACACTACGTTCACCCCGTCAGCGTCGGCGCTGGCGGTGCGGGCGACGGTACGCGGCGGCAGTGTGAGCGTGTCCGCTGCGGCGTTGGGTGGAGGTGAGGAAACCGCGTGCGACGAGGCAGGGTTGGCGTTGCTAGCCAGGTTGGGCGGCACACTGGCGGCGGATACCCCGGCGATGTTGCTCACCGACGACACCGGCACGATCCCGGCCCTGGTGGGGTTGGCGCGGACGCACGCTCACCACAGCGACCCGAACATCTCCGGTAGCGCCGCGATGGTGGGGTGGTGGGCAGATCGGGCGGATCATCCCGGCACATCGGCGGCGGTGAATCTTCCGGCAGCGTCCAGTGCCCGCTACGTGCTCGGAGTGGTCCCAGAAGCGCAGCGGTCGGCGCGGGTATGGCGAAAGTGGTTTCAGATCACCGACGAGAGTGTCGCCGGGATGCACGAGTGGGCGCGTGCGATCGGCAGTGGCCCGTTGTTGCCGCTGCTCGCTGCGATCGGTGAAGACGACGCCTATTCGTTTTCTCGGGCACAGTCCGCACTGGTGGACGGTCACGACTGGTCACGTCCCGACAACACGGCCAGCGCCGCGATGGGCCTGCGAAGTCGTTGTGACGCAGCAGATGTGATGTCATCAGCCTTGCTCGATGATCCGATGTGGCGCGAGCGCGCACTGCACACCGGTCACGTCGCGGTAGGTGTGGCATCGATGACGCCGCCACCGAAAGGTTCACGTCGGCGGGGTGGGTCGCTGTCGGTGACGTGTGAGCGTCTGGATTCACGGCTGCGGGTTGGATCTGCTGTCACCGGGTGGGTCGGTACACCGCGACGGCGTCCGTTCGAGCAGTTCACTGCCGAGGTCACATCGACCGAGGTTGTCGGCGGGAAGTTGGTGCTCGGACTCGGTTCGGTGGGGATGTATGCGCCGCCGAGTGGCGCGTCGGTGGTGTTGATGCCGCAAGCGGTGTCGCCGCACACGATGCGCGCTGGTCGTGGCCGGTACTGGCGGCTCTACCGAGGGCGGCGGTCCTGGCTTTCGACGGGGCAAACGCCCGTCCCTTCCCGGCGTGAAGTGCCGTTGGACGTGCTCATAGCGGGCGCAAAGGAATAGCACCGGCAGCATACCTTCCTTAGGTAAATAGCCAGTTCAGAGACTTTTTTCTTTTTTCACGAAAGGTTTGATTCGTCATGCGCATTACTGTCCCGTCGGATATCGCTGCCCCCTCCGGGCCGGTCCCGCCGTCGCCGCGCCCGCCAACTCCGTCACTGACGGGGTGGCCGGGGTCGGAGATCATGGCCGACCCGATCACAGCGCGTGTGCTGTTCTCGGTGTGGTCGGGTGATCCTGCGGTGGTGGTGCCGTCCCCTCCCGGCGCAGGCAAGACCCGTTTGGTTGCATTGCTCGCTGCGGCATTGGCGCACCGGGCGGATCTGCGCGTGGGGATCGCGGCGCAGACCCGCGAACAGGCGGTGGAGATTGCACGCCGGTTGGGAACACTCACCGATCGCGCCGCCTTGATGTGGAAAGCGACGCCGCCGGCACCGGACAGCGGCGACACACCGGTGGTCTCGGGACAGAAAGTGCGCTGGCAGGGCGACGTCGGTGCAATTCTGATCGGCACGACGGCGCGATGGTTGTTCTCGGACCCGGACCGAGTCGGTGCGGACGTGTTGATCGTGGACGAGTCGTGGCAATGCACTTACGCCGATCTGGGAGCGCTGGGAGCCATGGCGAAACAGGTGGTGTGCGTGGGCGATCCCGGCCAGATCGACCCGGTGGTGACCGGCGATGTATCTCGTTGGGAGGGAAGCGAAACCGCACCCGATCTACCCGCCCCGATTGCACTGTTGGCTGCGCATGGCGATGCGGTGGGGATGGTGCGGTTGGCGCACACCTGGCGACTCGGACCCGACACCACAGCGCTGATCGCGCCACTGTTCTACCCCGATTTGCCGTTCACCTCCAAGCGTCCCCCGGAACACCTCACCGATTCGAGCGGGACTGTGTGGCCTGAATTGGCGCATCGCCCGATCACAGCTTGCGCAGGCCCGTCCGATCCTGCCTTGGTGACTGCATGCGCTGCGAGGGTGCGAGAGCTACTGGCAGCGGATCTGGTCACCACCACAGGTAGGCGGGCAATGACGGCCGCCGATGTGGCCGTGGTGGTCCCGCACGTGACTCAGGCTGCGGCAATTCGTGCCCTACTGAGCGAGTACCCCGGCGTACTGGTCGGCACCGCCAACTCATTGCAAGGTCTCGAGCGTCCTGCCGTCGTGGTGCTGCACCCGTTGGCGGGATATCGGACCGCCGAACCTTTCAACCTCGATGCGGGCCGTGCCTGTGTGATGCTCTCGCGTCACCGCGCCCACATGTCCGTCGTCATCGACAGCGCGAGCGCGAGCGTCCTTGCACATGGTGCGCCGTCGTCCGCGCTCGAGGTCCAGACCGGCCTGTTGGCCGCGCTGCACAGCACCCCCGCCGTGTAGTTCAACCGAAAAAGAAAGGGGCACAACAATGTCCGAAACAACGAAGATCGAATACCGTGCACGCGTCTGGGAAGGAATAGACACATTCGATGCAGTCGCAGCCGTCGACAGTAGGCGGCAGCATGCGCGATGAGTTCCTTGTGCGAGCAGGACCGAAGAGTCGCAGATCCACGACAACTCCCGTCCGCGCTGTGCGGGCAGCAGACGCAATGATCGCGTACGCCCAGCGCTGCGGCACCGGCACCGAAGAATTGCCCACCGTGTTCGCGGACTTGCGCTCCGATGCACATCACCTTGCCGACGCGTGGGCGTCGATTTCCGGTGATGCCACACGAAATGGGGAGGGGCATTTTCGCCGCCGAAGTGCACGGTACCGGGTAATCGGGGCACTGCCGGCCGAACAGCCCACGGACGTTCGGCCGGCAGTCCCCGGCACCGGGAGTGTCAGGGGCGGTGGTTGCAAGGAGATGAATGGATGTAAACCGGTACCGGTTTACATCCCAATTCGGTATCATGATGGTTATGAGTACGCAGATCGCGGTACGGCTACCCGAGGACATCGTGGCGTTTCTCGACAGCGAGGTCAGCGGTGGGCGCGCGAAAAGCCGTGCCCAAGTCGTGCTTCGAGCGTTGGAGCGTGAGCAGCGGCGACAGTTGGCGGTCCGTGACGTGGAGATCCTGTCTGACGGCGCGGGCGGCGATGTGAATATCGCTGCCGCGCACGGGAAGAAGAACTGAGTGCGCCCGATTCACGACGCCCAGCTTGGAGGTCTTTGTCCGGTGTTGGTTCTGACGAGGGAATTGGTTCGGCCTCATCTGGGGACGGTCACTGTTGCCCCCATTCGTTCGGAGGGGCGGGGGTTGTCGACCGAGCTGAGTTTGGGCGAAGACAACGGTGTCGAGGACGGATCGGTTGTCGACTGCGACGGGGTGACGACCATCCCGGTGTCGGCACTCGGGGTGAATCGAGGATTTCTCTTGCCCGCTCAGGAAGTGTTGTTGACCAGGGCGCTGCGATCAGCATTCGATCTCGAGTCATGAGGACGCAAGGAACGACGATGGGGCAGCGATGGCGGTGAAGAAGTGGGAGCAGATCCCCCTGTTCGACCTCGATCCTCCTCCGGTGCCCGAAGTCCATGGCGAGGGTCCTGAGCTGGATTCTGAACCAGCACACTTCGATCTCGACGACGAAGCCGCCTCGGCCCTGGAATCCGATACTGGCGTGGACACCGCTTCGCAGGTTGCGGCAGATCACGCCGCCCCGGAGGCAGGCGGCGAACCAGAAACCGGCGAAAGCACCGATGCCGACCGTCAAGGTGCCGGCTCGACGTCGCCCGTGTCATCGGTCTCCGGCACCGAAGCAGTTGTGCCCCAGGCCAAGCCCAATGCTGACGTGAAACCGGAACCCACCCAGGCGTCAGAACGGGGCGCAACGGAACCGGCCGCCCTTCCTCCCGCCAGCGAGGCAGCAGACGGCCACGCTGTCATTGTCACAGCAGCCGGCACCTACACACCATCCGGCCACACACTCACCGGCCCAGTCGATTCCATCGAAAAACTCGACAAACTCATCAGATGGGCAACGCTCACCCCGCTGGGCGCACCGGCACAGATCTGGATAGTCGGAATCGAAGCCTGCGAAATGCTCGGATGGATCATCGACCCAGGCAGCGAAGACGATGTCGACGACATGGAAATCCTCCGCACCCGCGCTGCCGAAGAACTCACCGCGATCCTCCACGCCACGCTGACCCCGATGCTGACCGCAGGATGGGAACTGCGCGGAGAACCCGGCCACGTCGTTCACCTCTCCCGCACCACCGGGAACTTCACATCCATGGTCGACATTTTCATCGAACCCTACGTGTGGACCTACTGGAACAAAGACTTCGGATGGGGCAATCGCGTGGGGGACATGGGGATCCTCGGATCACCCACCGCCGGAACCTACCTCCCCGACGACGACCTCCCCGCTGCCCGCGAACTGGGACGCCGACTCGCCTGGTGCGCACAACACCTCGGCGTGCTACCCGGCCCCACCCCAGCGCGCACCGGCGCCGCCATCGTCGACAAGATCAAACGCGACCGCACCCGCAGCGGTAAAGGAATCGTCGTCACTGTCGGTGGACCGGTCCCACCGCTGGACGGCGAACCCCGCGGAGATCTCGAACCTGCCCTCGGATGGACCCGCATCCCGGACCTCGAAGAACTCTCCGACGCAACACAACTGGTATCGATAGACCAACGAGCTGCGTACCTCGCGTCCGCTGGCATGCTCGAATTCGGCTACGGAAAACCTCGACATCTTCGCGGCGAGAACGCGCTCGACGCTGCGCGGCAATCGAAAACCCCGTTCGGACTCTGGCGTGTAACCCTCCCACCGGGTGACATGCTGGCGCTCCCACCCGCTCTACCGTTGCCTCACCCACACATGCTCGCCGACCAACCTGTGCAGACCTGGATCACCACCGTCAGCCTCGATGCACTTCAAACGTCCTGCGCCGATGGCGGAATCGGCGCAGAACTCGACGACCTCGACATCGCAGAAGCGTGGGTCTACTCCGAACAGGGACGGGCCCTCGACAAGTGGGCGAAAATCCTCCGTGAAGCCCGCAAAGTTGCCGTCGACACAGGCGACACAGCAATGAAACGGTTCATCGGCGCCTGCTACAAGGGTTACATCGGCCGAATGGTCAACCCCGACATGTGGACCGCCAAACAAATGCAACACCACCACCAACCGCTCTGGCGAGCAGCGATCATCGCGCACTGCCGCTGGCGAGGCCGCCGCGTCGCGATGCGCATCGCACGCGAAACCGGGCGTTGGCCACTGCGCACCGTCACCGACTCCTGGGTCTACCCCCTACCCCCGGGCATCGACATCGCAGACAACAGTGACGCACTCGGGAAAATGACTCTGGAAAAGAGCGCCCCGCTCACCGAAAACATAACCGTCATGCTGACCGACGCACGCGACACCCACGAGATCAACCTCGCACTCAAAGCTGCGTTCACCGACGAAGATGAAGGAAACATATAGTGGCCCTGCATCTTCCGAAACCACGATCAACCAAACCCGCACAAAAGACCGTCGGCTTGGACGGACTCAACGTATCCGTCTCGACAGCAGCAACAAGCGGTATCGAAAAATCGAAATCGGTCAAAAGTGGGGGATTAGCCGGACTCACCAGCAAAGTCTCCGTACGCCAGATCCGTACCGAAATCGGCAAAGAAGGCCTACGGCAAGCAGCTGTCGACGCCGGAAGAAAGCCCCCCTCGGACCGAACACTGCGCCGCTGGGCGCAGCAAGGACGAATCCCACACCCCGACGTCACCGAACGTGCACAACGGCGAGCCGCCATCGAACGCCTCGGCGGAATCGACGCTGTCGCACAGAAAATCGGCCGTTCACGATCAGCGGTCTCTCGCTACCGTTCCGGCGAAACGAACGAACTGCGCGCTGACGCGAAAAAGAAACTCAAAAACGTCAAAGCACGCGACATCATGGACCGCGCCGGCGTCCTACGACCCGACGGGCAACCCAAAAAGGCCACCATCCGAGTCCGCGGGGGAGTGTCCGTCCGCAACGGTTCCGAAGAAGGTTACGACTATCGAGTGCGTACCCTCGACTTCGCGAACTCCGACAGCCCCTTCAGTCTCGACGAAACACGAGAACTCGCCATGGCTTTGGCAGGCGACGATCATGCCCGAGTGGTTGCCATCCTCGAACGTCACGCCACGATGGATTACCCTGAAAACAAGGGATTCGACCAGTACGGCGACACTTTCGGATTTCACTTCGATTCCATCGAATCCGTACACATCGACTGGACATAGATAGGTCATTGCGATCGGACCTCGCCGATCCGATGGCAGCCCCAATTGGTCTGGATAGGCGGTTGCGTACAAGGTAGATTCACGTGAACGCGAGAGCCTCGTTACGCTCTTGCCAGCACGTACTCGGTGTTCGACAAGCACGCAACGTAAGTGCTTGGAAGTTGGTGGCGGGCAATGCGACGGGATTTCGGACCATCGGGATCCGGGAGAAAATCGCCTAATTCGACGGAATATGGCGCGATACAGTCCTTCTCGAACGCCGGATAGCAGCGCATTCCTGATTTTCTGAACCGTCAATCGAAGCATTTTCGGCAACCGATCCGTCATATGTGATCAGTGACTCGAAGCAGCGCTTAGTGCGAGTGCCGAGGGATGGCGGGCGGGTTGATGAGTCACGATTCCCGCCGGTCTAGGCGGTTCCTCGTGGCAGCCGGATGTCACGTTCCGCGTTGGTGAGTCTCTATCGGCTCCGGATCAGCGGTTTCACAACAAGAGCAACCGCCGTCGGATTCGCCGTCGGCTTTCGTGGGGTGCGGCGTAGTCAGCGTCAACATGGTGGGTGGTGTGCCTTCGTGTTTGTTCAGTGTCAGTGGTGCAGGTGCAGGTGCAGGTGCAGGTACAGGTGTGCAGCAGGCGTCACCGAGATCGTGACGTGACGGCGGCATGCTTACGTTCAACTGGCCTGTTGTGCGCGGAATCTCGGGTTGGCCGGGAAGTGGCGTGGTGCGGGCGGCGCGAATAGCGTTTGCGATGACGAGGACTTCGGCGAATTCGTGGACGAACACCACGGTGGCGAGTCCGAGGACGCCGGTGGCGGCGAGCGGGATGAGGACGCCGATGATTGCCAGGGAGAGTCCGATGTTCTGCAGCATCACGGCCCTGGCGTGGCGGGCGTGAGCGAGGACTTGCGGCAGGTGCCGCAGGTCTTCACCCATGAGTGCGATGTCGGCGGTTTCGATGGCGACGTCGGTGCCCATTGCGCCCATGGCGATGCCGACGTTCGCTGTGGCCAGGGCGGGGGCGTCGTTGACTCCGTCGCCGACCATCGCAATGCGGCGGCCTCCGGAGATCTCGTGGAGGAGTCGGGCTTTGTCTTCGGGGAGCAGTTCGGCACGGACGGTGCCGATTCCGGCTTGCTCTGCCAGGGCCTGTGCGGTGCGGTAGTTGTCACCGGTGAGCATGGCTGTTTCGATGCCGAGTGCGGTGAGTTGGCGGATCGCTTCGGGTGCTTCGGGCCGCAGTTGGTCGCGGACGGCGATCGCCGCGATCACCACGCCGCCGCGTTCGACGAGGACGACGGTGGCACCATCGCGCTGCAGGCGGTCGACGTCGGCGGCTAGGGCGCCGGGTTCGACCCAGCCCGGTTTTCCCAGCCGCAGCACTATGCCGTGGTGTGTGCCGTGCAGTCCGTGTCCGGCGACGGCGGTGACGTCGCCGGCTGGTTCGATGGTCCCGGTGGCTGCGAGGATCGCTCGGGCGAGTGGGTGTTCGCTGCGAGATTCGAGTGCAGCTGCGGCCGAGAGTGCTTGTTCGCGGGTAGTTCCGGGTGTGGTGACGACGTCGATGACTTCGGGTGCTCCGGCGGTGAGGGTGCCGGTCTTGTCGAGGGCGACCACCGTGATGCGGCCGAGTTCTTCGAGTGCCGCTCCGCCTTTGACGAGGGCGCCGTTGCGGCTTGCGGCACCGATCGCCGCCACCACCGACAGCGGCACGGAGATCGCGAGTGCGCAGGGTGATGCAGCGACGAGTACCACCAGTGCGCGTTCGATCCACAGCATCGGATCACCGAGGAGTGCGCCGATTCCGGCGACCAGCGCGGCGAGGACCATGATTGCCGGTACCAGGGGGCGGGCGATGCGGTCGGCGAGGCGTTGGCCGGACCCCTTGCGGTCCTGGGCTTCTTCGACGATGTGCACGATCCGAGCGAGTGAGCTGTCGGAGGCGCGGGCGGTGACGTCGACTTCGATGGCTCCGCCGCCGTTGATCGCCCCGGCATGGAGTTGATCGCCCGGTTCGGCTTCGACGGGGACTGATTCGCCGGTGATCGCGGACAGGTCCAGGCTGGTGGTGCCGGCGGCGATGGTGCCGTCGGTGGCGGCGCGTTCGCCGGGGCGCACGATCATGCGGTCACCGACGGCCAGCTCGTCCGGTTCGATCGTGACTTCGCGGCCGCCGCGCAGGACGGAGACGGTCGGGGGCACCAAGGCGAGGAGTGCTCGCAGGCCACGGCGGGTTTTGGTCACGGCATAGTGTTCGAGGCCTTCGGCGATGGAGAACAGGATTCCGAGCATCGCGGCTTCGTTGATCTGGCCGAGTGTGATCGCGCCGATGGCGGCGATCGTCATCAGGGTTCCGACGCCGATGCGGCCGTGGCGCAGATTCCGCAGGGTGTTCGGTACGAAGGTCGATGCCGCGATGATCGCGGCGACGAACGCTACGGTTGCGCCGGCGGCGTCGGCGCCGGCGCGTCCTATCAGCCAGGAGATCGCCAGTAGATGCGCTGTTGCTGCGGCTATCTGCAGGTCGCGGACATGCCAGAGTCGTTGCTCACTCTCGTGCACCTCGGTGGCGTCTTGCGCGCTGGGGTCTGGGCTGCAGCATGCGTCAGCCATGAGTGCTTTCGGCTGCAGCACCGGTATCTTCGGTGTTGCTGCGCGCTAGCAGTTTCTGTATGTCAGTCGGGATCGGCATCGGTGTCATTAGCCCGACGGCAGTGCGTCCGGTGTTGCCGACCGGATACCGCCCACTCAGCGATCCGGGGGCGGCGACCACAGTGCGGAGGACTTGACCGAGTGCTTCGCGTCGATCATGTTGCCGCAGCGCTAGGTTGAGCATCGAGAGGTGGTTGCGGGTATGCAGCCACGGATGTGGCTGCGAGAGGATATGGGCGCGTTCGAGGTGACTCCACCGGATCGCGTCGTCGGACGCGGTGTGCGCGGAGGACATTTCACGCTCGTACAGTGCGCGAACTGCGGTGGTCGGCGTAGACATGGCGGTTCTCCCTATTCGTGACACGGTCAGCAGCAGCCTTCGGCATCCGATTTCGGGCACAGAGTGGGGTCGACGGCGAGGACGAGGTCCATCAGCTGGCCGAGGGTGTCCCCGATCCGTGGATCGGCCAGCTCGTAGCGCGTTCGGCGGCCCTCGGGGACGGCGACGACGAGTCCGCATCCGCGCAGGCAAGCGAGGTGATTCGAGAGAATCTGACGCGAGACCCCGATCTGGTCGGCGAGGTCCGACGGATACCCCGGGGTCTCCCGCAGGCTGAGCAGTACCTGGGTTCTCGTCGAGTCCGAGAGGGCGTATCCGAATCTTGACAGTGCGTCCCGATGCAGCAAGGTATCCATATCAACCATAATACAGAAAATTATGAATACAGGAAATAGTGAATAATATGCGGTATGTCGACAGACGACTCTCGTTATAGGTGTCGACGATGGGATCAAGCACGTGCCGACGAACTCGCGTGGGTGAAACTCCGAGGCGCCGCGAGTCGCCGATCGGAGCGTGCGCCGCCCACCGGATCCACAGACCGGTTGAGCAATCACATCTGCCGCTCTCGTTGGCCTGCCACTGGGCTGCCTGGCAGTTCTGTTGGGCGGGACTCTGTGCAGATTGTTGTTGTGAAAGCAGTCCAGTGTCAGGGGTGCGAAGGTCGAGCGAGGGCGGGCTAGCCCATAGGTTGATCCGCGGCATCCTTGTCGAGACTCCCGTCTCTCTCCCACGGCCACGTCATCAGAGCCCAGATGACGAATACGATGGTCATCCCAGAAAACAGATACACCGGCCACGGACCCATCAGATCCAGCAGCGATGCGGTGGAAGGTTTGGCGTTGAGAAAGCCGTAGTTGGTATCGGCGACGCGATTGAAGATGAAAGTGACTATCGCCCATGTGAGCGTGACCAGCACCGCGAGGCGGTAGCTGCGCCATGTAGGTCGCATTCTCCGGCCCCACGTGAGATAGATCGCGGCCCAGACGACAAACAGGTGAATCGCCCAGAAGGCAAGAAACTCGTAACCGGGGAAGTCTGGCCCGGCCAGAGCCGGTGAAATCAACGCCTGCGTACTCAATACAAGCCCCCAGTAGTAGGTGAGGGCGAACGGCCAATGTCGGTGCGACCACAATGCGTAGATCGCGGACACTGTCGCGAGATCGGTGAGTTGTAAGGGTACGGATCCTCCTAGCGTGGGCGAGGACAGCGAGTAGAGCACCGCCGAGCCGTATATCACCGCCAGTATTCCGCCGAGGACGCGGCTGAGGTGGCGAGCTTGCACCTCGGTCTGTCTACGTCCCGCCCAGATCAGAAACACAGAACCCACGACAAACAGAGCGATGACGGCCCAATGCGATAGGCCGTACGCCGAAAACTCGGGTTGCGCAGAGTACACATCTCTCACTTCCTCGGCGCCGCCGAACGCACTGCTCCGTGACAACCTTCGCAGATGGCTGTTCCAGTTCGGAAGTGCCGTTCTCCGGTTAGTTGACGATGATCGTGTCCCCAGTGAGAGAAAGGGGGTAACTGTTTAGGGACTTCTGAGCAGGTCTTTGCACGACCGAGCCATCGACGATGGAGTATCGGCTGCCATGACATGGGCAGTTGATCGTTCCATCGCTGACCTCGGAGACTACGCATCCCTGGTGGGTACATACCGCAGAGAAGGCTTGGAACACGCCTTCCTGCGGCTGGGTTATCACGACTTGCTCGTCCGCCAGAATGACTCCGCCGCCGACAGGAACCGCTGATATCGGAACCTCGGCACTGCCCAGGGTTACGCCGGGTGCCTTGCTGTTGTTCTGGGTGCTACATCCGGCGACGGCGAGACAAGTTGTTGCGCAGGCTGTGAGGAGGACCGTTCGGCGCCCGACCTTGATGTCGGATGGATCGATCGTGCTCATGCGGGGACCACCAAACCAGTGAGAAACATCAGGAGTATTCCGACGCCGACGCCGACGAGGACCATCGGATCCAGGTCCGAGCGGCCTTGTGTGCGCAGGGACGGTGCAATTTGGATGACGACTTGAATGATTGCCCCGACGCCGACTCCGAGCAGCAACGCAGATACTTCACGGTTGTCGACGCCCGCCCCGATAACAGCACCGAGGATTGCCGGCGCACCCGCGATCAATCCCAACCCCAACAAGGTCAGCAGGGGGGTGCGTCGCCGAGCCAACGGTGCGATGATCGCGAGCCCCTCTGTTGTGTTGTGCAGGGTGAATCCGATAACGAGGAACGCGCCGAGCGCAAGCTCACCTACCGCATACGCGGATCCGATCGCGAGGCCTTCTCCGAGATTGTGCAATCCGATGCCGATGGAAATCATCAGTGCCAGTCTGAGTTCGGATGCGCCTGTCGTACCGGCTGGGCGTCTTCCGCGCAGGTATCGGTCGATGCACGTGAGCGTCAGGAAGGCGATCGCCGCGCCGAGAACGACGAGAGTGCCGCCGCCGAAGGCTCCGCTCGAGGCTGCTGCCAGTTTGAACCCCTCGCTCGTGCCGTCGAAGATCAAAAAGGCGAGCAGACCGACCGTGACGGCCAGCACGAATCTGACTGCCCTGACGCCGGCGCCCCGCATCACAGGCAGCAAGAGCATCCCGAGCAGGACCGGGATGACTCCGACGTATGTGCCCAAGAGAGCCATCAAGCCGAAGAACGCCACTCCCGGGGCGGGAGTTGCTACGGCAGCGGGAATTTCGTGTTCGATGACCAACCCTGTGGAGGTGAGCATCGAGACGAGGTACGGCTGTCCGGTGATCCACGGGTAGTCGAGGGTGATCGTCTGGGACTCGAGTCTGCCGATGGGATCTGCAGCTCCTACCAAATCGACGAATGTGTCGTTCACGGCAACTTGCGCGACGGTCACCGCGTCGGGGCCGGTGTTGCGTAGCGTCAACGTGATTCGGCCTGGTTCGAGGGCAGTTCGTTCGACGGAGATGTTCTCGATCGGTGGGCCGGTGCGTTCGGGGAGACTTTGTCCTGCGAGCATTGCCAGCGCAGTCAGGGCGATGACGATGATCGCGAGCACTGCGGCGCCTCGGAGCCAAAGGCCGGTGCGCGATGCGTCGCTTTGAGCGGACCCTGTCTGCGCGGAACCCGCAGTGTCAAAGGAATTCTCATGAGTGCTCGTCGGAGAGGGAGGATCAGGGGTGCCGGTCATTCGGTCACCTCGAAGAATCCCATCCAGCCCAGATCTGCGAATTCGGTTTTGTGGGCGTGGAACATGTACTTGCCCAGGTAGGGAAAGCGCAGTTCGCATATTCCGCGCTGACCTTGGGCCTGGATGATCGTGTCCGTGAATTCGCTGGGCTCGAGGCGTGTCCCGGTCGGGTAGTAGTCGAAGAAGTTTCCGTGTAGGTGGAAGCTGTTGATCGGGTCGTATTCGAGGATGTTGACCAGGTAGATGCGAACCAGTTCGCCTCGTTTCACCTGTACAGGTTCGTGCATGTAATGGAACGGGATGCCGTTGACGGCGTAGAGCTGGTTTCCTTGCCCGTCGAATGTGGTGTTGTAGCCGTGCATCACCATCACCATTTCGTCGGCCGCAGGGCGCCCCTGAGCTGGATCGACGATGAACGTGCCGTACATGCCGCGGGCGATGTGCTCTGCCAGTGGATTGACGTGGCAGTGATAGAGATGCAATCCGAAAGGGATGGCATCGAATTCGTAAGTGAATGATTCGCCCGGCTCGATGATTCCCCGCCCCACCCCGGGAATTCCGTCCATTTCAGCGGGATGGATTCCGTGAAAGTGCATCGTGTGTGGGTGCGCGGAGCCGTTGACGAACTTCACTCGGAGCCGGTCTCCCTCACTGCATCTCAACGCGGGACCCGGAATGCGGGAGTTGAAGGTCCACGCCGGAAAATAGACTCCTGGTGCTACCTCGATCTCTTCGTCGGCTGCGAAGATCTCCCACTCGCGTAGCGTTCGGCCGTCAGGCAATTCGGAGGTCGTCCCGTAGTCGAAGTCCCGCAGCAGTGCCGTGGGATGAAACCCGTTGGCAGTGTGGTTCACCTGCTGACCGGCCCGAAAGGTCGCGCCGCTCGTGCCGCCGTGACGGACTCCGCCGTCTCCGTCAGGTGCGGCGGTACCCGGGTTGGTGTTTCCGGGATGCTCGGTAGGCGATGCGCCCGCAACTCTTCCTGCGTTCATCATGAGTCCGGCTGATCCGGCGAGCGCCCCACCGATCAACAATTGTCGCCGCGACGGTGCGCTCATGGCCACCCGACCGAAGCATCGACATTCCTGACAGTCAAAAGAGTCACACCTCAAAGTTTGTCATGCCGAACTTTATTTTCATAGCCCCCAAACTGTCCGAACGCATTCGACCGAAAACAGGCGGGCCGCGGATTTTCGACGAGTGGGGGCGTCGTGGTTTCGCCACCTCGAACCGCAGAAGTTCGCAGAGATGGACTGCTTCCCTGCCGACAGCGCTCCGGCTCCCTCCTCGCTCGAATCAGGTCACACGGATTGCGGACGCTGAATCTCACGTTCGGACCCGCGCGAGGATTCGACCAGCAGCGACACGACGACCAGGATGAATCCACAGGTGAGGTAGGTATCGGCAAGATTGAAGGTGGGCCACCAGCCGGTGTGGAAGTAGTCGGTGACCTTCCCGTCGAGGGCTCGGTCGACCACGTTGGAGGCAGCTCCGGCGACGATCAGAGCGAAACCGATCACGGCCACCCCGCGACTTTGCGGGACACTCCGCCAGGCGTATACGGCGATTCCCATGGTGGCGAGGCCGGTAAAGGCGATGATGACGGCACTCGGCAGCTGATTACCCAGGCTGAAGGCGACACCACTGTTGTATGCCAGCCTCAAACTGACGACGCCCAGATCCATCTCGTTGACCCCGGACAGGTGCTTCCGCGCAACGGGCTCAATCGTCAGGGCGACGACGACCGAAACGAGCACCGTCGTAGCGAAGAGAATTCGTCTCTTGTGATGGGCGGATTTGTCGTTCGTGGTCACCTCGTTGGTACTCACCACGGAAGCTCCTGGCAACGCCCGTCACCCGCGGCGGGTTCTACCTGCAGGGTCGCGTGAACGAGATTGAACTGGGTGGCCAACAGATCCTGGGCAGCAGCGAGAACCTTGGTCGGATCGGACTCCTCGTCGATCGTCAGATGCGCCGACGCAACTTCCATGCCCGATGTGAGCGTCCAGATGTGAAGGTCGTGGGCGTCCTTGACCCCGGGGATCCCCTGCAAGGCTTGCGTCACCTCGGTGATGCTCACGCCGGCGGGGGCGTGCTGGAGCAGGATCCGCAGGGCATGGCGGCCGAGATTGTAGGCACGCGGTAGGACGAACAAGCCGATCGCAACACCGATCACCGGATCCGCGTACCGCCATCCGAAGATCAGTGTGACCAATCCGCTGATCAGGACTCCAACGGACCCGAGCATGTCAGCCATGACCTCGAGATAGGCGCCCCGGACGTTGATGCTTTCCTTCGCCCCGCTGCGAAGGAGCAAGAATGCCGCGATGTTCATCACGAGGCCGACGACAGCGACAATGCTCACCGGGAGTCCAGGGACCTCAGGCGGATCGGAAAGTCGACCGAGAGCTTCGTAGAGAACCCATCCGGCGACACCGAACAGGAGTAGGGCATTGAACAAGGCAGCGAACACCTCCGCCCGGTACATACCGAACGTGCGATCCGGGCGCGATCGCGCTCTTTGCGCAAGCAAGATAGCGGTCAATGCCATGAGGATGCCGAACACATCGGTGAAGACGTGTGCGGAGTCGGAGAGCAGGGCGAGCGATGACGTGGACAACCCCACGATGACTTGCGTGACGAACGTGACCAGACCGAGCCCGACGGCTATCCATAATTTGCGGACATGTTTACCCGATGCACTCGCAGCTTGTTCCGCAACGCCGTGCCCATGGCCGTGACCCATCTCGATATGCCCTTCTCGCCTATGACTGGAGCGTCGTATTCTCATATGCGCATATTTGCCAACGAGAGAGTTTCAGTAAACCCTGGCTGAAGCACCCATGCAACTATCCGTCATAGTATTTTGGTCCGGAGCGCCGATCGCGCGGGCGAGATCCACAATGCTGAGAGGTCCACCCGCAAATGATCGAAACCGAACCGTCCGGCGCCGATACCCTCGTCGTCGGACGACCCATACGGAAAGTATTGGGATGGGGTGTCATAGCTGCAATCACTGCGGCGGCATTGGCGCGCGCATCAACTTCCGAGGCGCTGCGATTGCTCGGACTTCCAGATCCGGGGCCCTTGACGATTTACGGACTCCCGGCGGTGATGGCGTTCGGCGAGGTTGCCGCCGTGATGACCGTAGGCAGTCTACTTTTGGCTGCCGTTCTCGTTCCGCCTCAAGCCTCAGGTGTACTCGATGTCGACGGATATCTGGCGCTACGAACCGCAAGCGTCGCCGCCGCTATCTGGGCGGTATGCGCGGCGCTGCTCGTTCCACTCACCCTCTCGGACAGTTCAGGCCAACCTCTCTCCGTCGTGTTCGCCGATCCAGGGCTGTTCGCTCGCGCGATTTCGGACATCGATGTCACAACTGCATGGGCATGGACCGCAGGGCTCGCACTCGTGCTCGCGATTGCGTGTCGTCTGACCCTGCGATATTCGTGGACACCGTTACTTCTCGCATTCGCTTTGTTCAGCCTGCTCCCCAGGGCATTGTCGGGTCACTCCTCTTCGGGTGGATCCCACGACATCGCCACGAACAGTTTGGTTCTGCATATCCTCGCGGCGTCGATTTGGATGGGAGGAATAGCGGCTCTCGTGTTGCATGCCCGCAGAAAGGGGAGCTATCTCGACTTCGCCGCGCGCCGCTTCTCGGCCGTGGCACTCATGGCGTTCGTCGTCATAGCGATCAGCGGTGTGGTCAACGCTGCCGTGCGGGTGCCGCTCACCGCGGTGTGGAGTAGCACCTACGGTGTCTTGATTCTTGCCAAAGTCGCCGCCTTGGTCCTCACCGGACTGGCAGGTTGGCGCCAACGGAAAATCGCGATCGCCGAACTGACGAAGGATCCTAGCGACGGTCGCACCTTCATTCGTCTGGCAGTGGTGGAGTCGGTGGTTCTCGCAGTAACCGTCGGTATCGCCGTCGCCCTGGGCCGCACGCCGCCCCCGGCGCCCACGGAGCGACAGGATCCGAGCAGAGTCGAGGAGGTGCTCGGGTATGCGCTCGATGGCGTACCGACTGCGGGCCGCTTGCTCGTCGACTGGCGATTCGATCTCATTTTCGGAACTCTCGCCGTGGTGTTGGCTGCGTGCTACGTCGTCGGCGTTTTTCGCCTCCGACAGCAGGGCGTGCAGTGGTCGACGTTCCGATCGGTCAGCTGGGCTCTGGGGTGCCTGGTGTTGCTTGTCGCAACATCATCGGGAGTGGGTAGGTATGCACCTGCAGTGATGAGTATGCATATGGCGGCAACGTCCGCCGTGGCGGTCCTTGCTCCACTCTGTCTGGTCCTGGGCGCCCCGTTCACGCTGTTCAGGCTCTCCGTTCGGCGATCGTCCGGAGATGCGCCGGGGCTGAGGGAATGGGCGCAAAGCGTGTACAGAGGCTCCTGGTTCCGATTCATGTCCCAGCCCTATGTGATTGCTGTGATTTTCGCCGGAGCCCTGCCTCTCCTTTACCTGGGAGGGATGTACAGCGCTGTCGCCGGCTCGCACGTCCCCCACCTGGTGATCAACGGAATCCTGCTGATCTGCGGTTTCATGTTCTTCTGGGTCATGGTCGGCGTCGATCCCTTGCCGAGACGAGCGAGCGCCGCGATCAGGACGGCCCTGCTCCTTGCGGCGTTCTTGGCCTACGGGGGCCTCGCAGCAGCACTGATCACCACTGACGCGGTGATTGCCGATCAGTACTTCACATCGTTGCAGCGCGGCTGGCTCGACGACCTCGCACGAGATCAACGGTTCGGTGCCGGACTGATACTCGCGATCGGAGCAATACCCCTGGCAATCGCGACAGGGCTTCTCCTCAACGCGTGCTGCTCGCCGAGATGTCATCGCGCGGCAGATGAGTAGGAGAAGGTGCATTCGCAGCGGGGCGTCTCGTCGAGATTCTGAATTTTGTCAACGCTCGCCCAAAAACTATGCGAAATAGTAGTACGCTGTCTGGGACCGTCACCATTCTGTGACCTTCCGCGACGCAAGGAATGCGATCTTGGCCCGACACCGCAAGCCCGACACCGACGATCTCGACTGCCCACTTCGGGAAAGTAGCTTTTTCGACACGCCACACAGCGATCGAGACCTGCCCGTCGACACGATGTACATCTCCACCGCATCTGCAGTCGACCGTGAATCCGTCGCTGCAAGCGTTCAGGCGCGACGCGGCGGCGCTCATCGCCGACAGTCCCGCAATCGTCCTGGTGGACGGGCTTTGGTTCTCTCTGTCGCCACCGGCGCTTTGCTTGCCGCCGGCACATCCGCCTCACATGCATCGACAGGGAGCGTCAGTGCTCCCGTCGAGCTCGACCAGCAACCGTTGGCACCTCTCGACCAGGCACTGGCATCGGCTCCGGAAATTCTCCAGGTTCCCAAACTGGCCGACCTGGGGAGGCTGGCCGAACAGTTGGCTCGAGGCACCGAACGCGACACCGATCGCGCGTCGAGAGAGGCAGCTGCACGCCAACCGCTGACGATGGCTCCTGTCAGCGGAACATTGACGTCGAACTACGGACCGCGTTGGGGGTCGACTCATTACGGGTTGGACATTGCCAATGAGATCGGTACACCTATCGTGTCCGTCACCGACGGCACGGTACTCGAGTCCGGACCTGCGTCCGGTTTCGGACTGTGGGTCCGTATCCTGCAGGATGACGGGACAATCGGGGTCTTCGGACACATCAACGAGACTCTGGTAACCGCGGGTCAAAAGGTGCGTGCCGGAGAATTGATTGCGACGGTAGGAAACAGGGGACAATCAACAGGGCCACATCTGCATTACGAGGTGTGGCAGGCAGACGGCCAGAAGGTCGATCCCATGGCATGGTTGGACGCGCGCGGGGTACAGATCCAGCCTCCGGCCGTCAGTGACTGACGCAATCGACGATTTCCGAAGGGGGAAGGAAGATGAAGAGACTCGGCGGGCTCGAATCCGAAGTGATGGATCTCCTGTGGGATGCAGAAGAGCCGCAGTCTGTGCGGGATCTGGTCGACCGCTTCGAGGGCGGCGCCCCGAAGGCATACACCACGATCTTGACCGTCGTGACGCACCTTCACGAAAAAGGGTGGGTACAGAGGGAAAAACGAAGCCGCGCATACATCTATTCGCCATCGCGTAGCCGCGATGAAGCGACCTCACTGGCCATGCGCGAATTACTCGACAACAGCAATGACTCTGTTTCAGCGCTTCTGCACTTCGCGCAAAACGTCTCCGATGACGAATACGAGGCACTGCGGCGAGCACTGGATCACGGCAAGGTTCGGTAGATGACTCTCGCCGCAGTCCTCCTTCTCGGGGCCGTGCTCATCGGAGCGTTCATGCCCAAGGTTTTGCGGCGTTTCGAATCGACCACTCTGGCTCCTGCAGCGATTCTCGCGGCATGGATCGGCAGCATCGTGGGTCTGGGATTCCTTGCCGTATCGGCAGTAGTGATCCTTCTGTGGCCGAGCCATGCACCAGCGGAAGGGCTCTCCGAGGCCCTTGTGCGATGCTTCACTGCCTTCCAACACGCGATGGCCCCCTGGATCGGGGAAGCGCTCGCTGTCGGCGGAGTTGCGGTTACCGCGCTCATCGCCGTTCGCAGCTTGTTCTTGGCTCATCGGCAACATAAGGGCCGAGCCAAGGTCCGCGACTACCACCGTGATGTCGTATCGATCATCGCCCGCGCAGATCCGGCATCGGATGACGTTCTCTGGCTTGATCATCCGATGCCGATGGCCTACAGCGTCGCTGGACGGCCGGGATTCGTCGTAGCGACCAAAGGTCTCTCCGATTGCTTGACCGCATCCGAGCGTGAAGCGGTGATCGCCCACGAGCGGGCACACTTGCGAGGGCAGCATCACCGAATCATCAATGTGTGCGAAGTCTTCGCGAAGGCGCTGCCGGTGATCCCGCTGTTCAAAGCGGCTCCCGCTGCGGTGCGGCGGCTGGTCGAGCTCGCTGCCGACGATCGGGCCGCACAGGCCACCAGCCCCGATGCCGTCCGGTCGGCATTGCGCGTGGTGGCGACGTCGCCGCTACCTCAGCCGGTGTGGACACTCGGGCTCGGTGACGACGAGATCGCGGTGCGCTTGGTCAGGCTGCAGACGGATTCCCGGATTCGCGGCACCAAACTGGTCTGCATCTCTGCTGCGATGCTCCCGATGATCGTTCCCGTCATCGCCGCGTTGACCACCATGGTCGTCTTCTCTGCGTCCGCTCATGCCCTCGTGACCTGACGGCAGTCGGAAAGGGTGGCCGAGGCGCCACCCGGACCCAAAAACTATGCAACGTAGTATTTGGGTTATGCTTCTGTCGCACACTCTATTTGCGTCTCGACAGGAAGCGGGCTGACTATGACCGCAATTGCATCACCCCCGATCCCCGCCCGGCCGTACCCCGCGCGACGGGCGCCGAAGGGATCGGTGCTGCGGAACCTTGTGACGACGACCGATCACAAGACGCTCGGCTTGATGTATTTGGTGACTTCGTTCGCGTTCTTCCTCATCGGCGGGCTCATGGCGCTGATCATGCGCAGCGAACTGGCGATTCCGGGCATGCAATTCCTGTCGAACGAGCAGTACAACCAACTCTTCACCATGCACGGCACGATCATGCTGCTGCTGTACGCGACGCCGGTGGTGTTCGGATTCGCCAATTTCGTTCTCCCCCTGCAGATCGGTGCGCCGGATGTCGCCTTCCCGCGACTGAACGCGTTCAGCTACTGGCTCTACCTTTTCGGTGCTCTCATCGCTACGGGCGGGTTCGTCACTCCCGGAGGTGCCGCAGATTTCGGCTGGACGGCCTACACGCCTCTGAGTTCGGCAGTCAGCTCACCTGGGGTCGGTGCGGATCTGTGGATTGTGGGGCTTCTCGTCTCCGGTCTCGGCACGATTCTCGGCGCGGTCAACATGATCACCACCATTGTCTGCTTACGCGCTCCCGGTATGACGATGTTCCGCATGCCGATCTTCACGTGGAACATCTTCATCACCTCTGTCTTGATTCTGTTGGCCTTCCCGCTGTTGACCGCCGCACTCTTCGCACTGCTTTACGACCGTCGCCTCGGTGGCAACATCTTCGACCCCGCGAATGGCGGAGTCCTGCTGTGGCAGCACCTGTTCTGGTTCTTCGGCCACCCCGAGGTCTACATCATCGCGCTGCCCTTCTTCGGTATCGTCTCGGAGATATTTCCGGTCTTCAGCCGCAAACCGATCTTCGGCTACAGCGGCCTGGTCTACGCGACGCTCGGTATCGCGGCGCTGTCGATCGCAGTGTGGGCGCATCACATGTACGCGACGGGCGCGGTTCTCCTGCCGTACTTCTCGTTCATGACGTTCCTGATCGCCGTGCCGACGGGTGTGAAGATCTTCAACTGGATCGGCACGATGTGGAAGGGACACCTGACGTTCGAGTCACCGATGCTGTTCTCTCTCGGATTCTTGATCACCTTCCTCTTCGGTGGTCTGTCCGGTGTGCTGCTGGCGAGCCCTCCGCTGGATTTTCAGGTCACGGATACTTACTTCGTGGTCGCCCACTTCCACTACGTGGTTTTCGGTACGGTCGTGTTCGCGACGTACGCCGGTATCTACTTCTGGTTCCCGAAGATGACCGGTCGCATGATGGACGAGCGCCTTGGCAAGTGGCACTTTTGGACCACGTTCGTCGGCTTTCACATGACGTTCCTCGTTCAGCACTGGCTCGGTGCCGAGGGTATGCCGCGTCGTTACGCCGACTACCTACCCGCGGACGGGTTCACCACACTCAATACAGTCTCGACCATCGGTTCCTTCATTCTCGGAGCCTCCACTCTCCCGTTCATCTGGAACGTCTTCAAGAGCTACCGATTCGGCGAAGTGGTCACTGTCGACGATCCGTGGGGCTACGGAAACTCGCTGGAGTGGGCAACGACCTGCCCGCCGCCGCGTCACAACTTCACCGAGTTGCCGCGCATCCGCAGCGAGCGTCCGGCCTTCGAGTTGCATTACCCGCACATGGTTGCTCGGATGCGAGCAGAAGCACACGTCGGGGCCGGTCACCGGCCGGAGACGAGTTCATCAGAATCGGAGAAGGTACTTACCGCATCCACGTCCGATGATGACGAGAAGAATTAGCTCGGCGGCCATACCGATGGGAAAGTCAATGTCAACACGAACAATGCCGGTGGTCATCGTCCCGGCAACAGATACCGCTGCCGCCCTACTCACGGACTGGTTGATTCGAGACGTACTGCCGACCGCTCTCGACGGCGGCGTGGCGAACCATGCTGGTGCCCGGTTGCGGACTTTGCCACCGGTATCTCGTCGCCACATCCGGCACCCCCGCAAACTTCGGGTTCACACCCGTCGAGTCAGCGAAGTAATCGCCGCAATCGAGAATCATCTCCAGACCGGAGCGGATTTCGTTGACGCAGAGCGGACCTTCATGCGTTCCACCACTGTCCTTCCAGACCCCGTGCTGAACGCCGCGGCCAGTATCAGTGGCGCAGTGATGGATATCGGGAGTTCCGCGGCGGCATTGGCGAATCGTGCCCTCCTTCTCGTTCCGACGACAATCGAGTCGTCGGAAGCGGCGCTCTCGACGCAATCGAGGGTAACCGAATCCTATTACGCCCTCCTTGCGCGGCTGTGGCACAGAGATTTTCACGCGAGTATCGTGATTCCGCAGACCGAACCCTGAGCGCTCCTCGCTTCGGTGTGCTGTCACGAGGGGGGCACACCGAAGCGAGATTATTCGCGCTCTCGACGCCGATTCTCAGTCGTACGGCGTGGAGACCAACGAGCAATCAGGCGGCAAGGCAAAGAGAGTCGCTACTTCTTCGGAGGAATCGCTCTCTTTGCCGCAAGCGCAGCCCTCCGGATCTGGCTGGTCAGTTTTCCACCGGTCTTGGCTTCGGCAGACGCGGCGGTTTTGTCGATCGCGTTTTCGATCTTGTCTGCGTTCTTCGAGGCAGCCTCCTTGCCCTTGTCGACTAGCGCTTTCGCTGCACCCATGAATTTCATATTCGTCTCCTTCTCCTGGCCTCATCGCCCTCTACTCGGGAGGGTTGCGGATCTAAAAACTAAGATCCATAGTAGTTGAGTTGAAGGTTGACTGATCGTGCAACAGTTGGCCGAGTGCGACGGCGTTGGCAGATTTTCGTGGGACTCGTCAGACCAGTGTCGACCAGTAGTCCCAGAATGCGCTGAGAATCATGCTCGCGACGGACACGATCCAGATAGTAAGCACGAGAGTGTGTTTCTCGGTGCCGACGGTCACGATTCGCGAGGAGGTCGACGCGCTACGAGCACCTAGATGCAAAATGGCATACCAGAGGGCTGTCATCGTCACCACCCACACGACCATGCAGTACGGGCACAGTGCCTGGATTCTGTACAGGCTTTGGAAAATCAGCCAGTGAACCAGCACCGCTCCGGTGAGCAAGCCGATGACGATACAGCGCCAATACCACTGAGGTAGTGCCTTTGCGGCGGTGAGGGTCACGATTCCCGTGGTCAGTAGGACGGTGAACCCGACTATACCGAGGATCGAATTCGGGAAACCGAAGATCGAGGCTTGTGGAGAACTCATCACCGATCCACAACTGAGGACGGGGTTGATGCTGCAGGACGGGCGATATGAGGGATCCGCGAGAAGCTGAAACTTCTCGATAGTCAGTATCAGAGACGCCGCCAAGCCGAGAGCGCCTGCTGCAGTGAGAATCCATCCGACGACATAGGGGGAGCACACTTTCGGGGCCGAGTCGACAGTCGGAGGTATACCAGTGTCGACGTGGGCACCGCGTGCTCCCGTTGATGTCATTGGGCCAGCGCTGCGTCGATGCGAGCGGTGAGATCGTCATATGTCGGCATGGACGGCAACTGGACGCCGTTGAGGAACAGCGTCGGTGTGCCCTGCACGCCCAGGTCGATACCTTCGTTGAAGTCCCCTTCGACACGCTCTGCGACTGCGGGATCATTCATATCTGCTTCGAAGGTCGCCATGTCGAGTCCCAGATCCTGGGCGAACGTACGGAAGAGGGCTACTTGAGATTCGGACGACTCGCCCCACTGGGTCTGCGTGTCGTACATTCGCTGGTACATCTCCACGAACTTCCCTTGCCTGGACGACGCTTCGACGACTCGCGCCGCGAGTCGACTGTTCGTGTGACTGGGAATGGGGAAGTACCGTACACCGAACGTGATGCGGTCAGCGTACTCAGCACGTATCCGCTCCATCGTCGGATACATCGCCAGGCATGCCTCGCACTCGAAGTCGAGGAATTCGACCAGAACGACATCGTTGTCCGGCGCAGAGGAAAGTAGATGCGTGTCGTCGCGAAGAACCGATGCGTCCGAAGCGCTGGCGCTGTTTGTCTCCCTCCCGCTGCGGTTGCCGAGCAACAGCGCGCCGAGGACGACAGCGAAGACAGCTATCAGGGCTATCGAGAATTTCGCGTTGGTGGTCAACTTCATGGATCCGCCTACCTGGTCGGTGTTCGTCGATGCGTGCAACCTTCCGGCCACCACACAGCCCTGAATACTATGCAACATAGTAGTCGGAGGTATTGTCTCAGCGAAGTGCGGTGTGCATCGATCGCCGGACTCCGCACCTCGATGGTGTGAGCCGAGTAGGAGGAACAGATTTTGAGGCGTGCAATGGTTGTGCTGCTGGTGGCTGCGGGGTGTGCGCTCATAAGCGCAGGCACCGCGCAAGCACACAGTGCACTGGTCGGATCGACTCCATCCGCCGACGCAGTTCTCGACACTGCGCCGAGTTCGGTGGAATTGGTTTTCAATCAGGAGATTCAGACGAGTTTCGCGAACGTGACCGTCAGTGCGGCCGACGGGACGCAGGTCGGAGCCGGGGAGCCGTCGGTGCAGGGAGAGCGCGTTTCTCTCGTGACGACCGGTCAGATGTCGTCTGGCACTTACACCGTTGGTTACCGGGTGATCTCTGAGGACGGACACCCGATCACGGGGTCGTACTCCTTCACCTTGAACGCGGCGAAGAACAATGCGGCGCCGCTTCCCGGAGGTGCAACACCTCCGGCAACTGTTGCGCCGTCGGCGGCGACCGCCGATGCCGACTCCGACGACGGATCCCCACTGTTGTTGCCGATTCTCGGTGGCGCAGTGGCAATCCTGTTCGTGATCGGGATGGTCATCGTTCTCCGCGGAGACAAGCGCTCGAAGCGCTGAGATGTTACAACACAGTACGAGCGGGGAGGGACCACGTAGGTGATGGACTGGATACGTTTACCCGAGGCCGTGCCTTCGTTCGGAGCAATGGTGGGGTGGGCGCCGCAGCCGCTCCCGGTCCTACCACTGATCGGAGTCCTACTGGCAGCGTGGTATGGCTGGGGTGTCTACCGGGTGACGTCTTCCGGTCGGGTGTGGCCGTGGACGAGGACGGCCAGCTTCCTCTTCGGCTGTATATTGCTGATCCTGGTCACGGGGCTCGCCGTCGAGGGCTACGGGTACGAACTCTTCAGTATCTGGATGTTCCAGCATTTGACCTTGTCGATGGCGATTCCACCACTGCTCGTTCTCGGCAGCCCAGGTCTTCTCCTGCTGCGCTCCACCCCTCACACAGGGTGGGGAATTCCGATCCTCAAGCTGGCATTGACGGCACTCAGAAGCCGGACGGCGAAGATTCTGCTACACCCCGGCGTCACGATTCCACTGTTCCTGTTCAGCTACTACGGCATCTACCTCTCGCCGGTATTCGACCTGGTGGCGTCGTCCTGGGTCGGTCACACAGGCCTGGAGCTCTTCTTCCTGGCCACTGGAGTGTTGTTCATCGTTCCGGTGCTCTCATCTGGGCCGTTGCCCGTCAAGCAAAGCAACCTGGGTCGATGTTTCGACCTCTTCGTCGAAATGCCTCTCCATGTTTTCATCGGCGTGATCCTGATGATGGCAACCTCGCCACTCCTGAGTACCTTCACCAATCCGCCGGCGTCCTGGAACGTCGATCTGATGGCCGATCAACAAATGGCGGGGGCTTTGGCATGGTCGTACGGAGAACCCGTCGCGTTGATCATCATGGTGGTTTTCGCGATGAGGTGGAATCGCGACGAGACCCGCACCAACGCCGCCGTCGACAAAAAGGCCGCCAGGGACGGTGACGTCGACCTCGAGGCCTACAACGAATTCCTCAAAACCCTTCCCCGTCGATGACTGCTCTCGGCATCTCGATGATCGGGTTCGGCGGATGCGACGGTGTGTGAGATGAGTGGTCAGTTCATCGGGATCGGTTGGGCACCTCTCACTGCGAGCAGTTCTCGCAATGCGGTCGATTCGGCCTGCTGTGTAGCGGCGATCTGTCGAGCAAGATTTGTCACGACGGGGAGATCGGCATTGTCAGCGGCGTATTGGGCCATCGGAATTCCCCCTTGATGGTGGCGCAACAGTAATTGCAAATAGCGAATCTCAAATGCCGGTCCGGTCAGGGTGCGTAGTTCCGCGAGTTCGGCGGGAGAAGCCATTCCCGGCATCGCGACTGATTCAGTTACGCCGGAATCACTTTGTCCGGTGCTCATGCCGGGCATCGAGTGATTCATCGCCGAGGAAGTTGAGGGCATCCACTCCATATACTCGCCCGTGCTCCGGGCGGGTCGATCCCAGATGGACAGCCACCCCTGCATCATTCCTATCTGACTTTGCTGAGTAGTGACGACGTCGTACGCGAGCGTACGGATAGCGGGGTCGGCAGTGTTCACCAATGCGAGGGACGACATCTCGACCGCTTGCCCGTGGTGAACCGACATGTCCTGCGCGAAGCCGACCTCCACTGCGCCGACGGCTGGGACCCCCTGCGAGGTGTTCTCGATCCGCCCCTTTGCCCACAGGCCGATGATGATTCCGATCAACAGAGCGATGACAATACCGACCACCAACACTGCGGCCGGCGTGGCATGGCGTTTGCCCGATGAATCGGATACCGACTCGGATTGAATCGATACCGCCTCGTGTTCAACCATTTTCGCGACTCCTCGTGATCGCCGGCGCAGGTGGGGTCGTTGCTGCGGGAAGACCAGTGGCTGACTGCTCCGACGCTGCGGGAATCGCGTCAGGGCCTGGCGGAGATGCGTCGAAGGGGAAAGGAGCGTTCGGGTCGAATCCTCCCGGGACCGTTGCACAGCTGGCACCGGCCTCTGGATGGGTGTTCGGGTTCTGTTTGAGGGCGGTGATGAATTTTGCGATACGGGGGTCGTCGACGCTGTCGACTTTGAGTTGGTGCCCCCACGACTGAATCGAAACGGGGGAATCGATGCCAGGGAACGGTGACATCAGGGAATACGGCTTACCGTTGACTTGGGAGGTAAGGGCGTCGACGTCGGACGGATTCAACGAGTCGGGGTTGTAGGCAATCCAGACCGCACCGTGCTCGAGTGAATGCACCGCATTCTCAGTGCGTATCGGCTCCGGGTAGACGATGCCTGTGCATGTCGCCCAGTACTGATCGTGCGCTCCTCCCAAGGGGGGAGTTTGATCGTATGCAACGCGCTGAGGCGCTTGAATATGATTGCCGGCCGCGTATTCGATTTCGGTTACCCCTTCGATGGACAGCGAGGGGTCCGGGTTGTCCGCGCTCGGAGCGTATTTTTGTGCTTCGGTCCTCTCGATGGCCTTGGGCACCATGTTGTAGGCGATGACCGAGACCAGGCCGGCGATAATCAGGACTGCGATCGATATCGACCACGGAAAACTTCGGCCACCGGGCACCCCACCGCCGCGGGGGCGGGGTGTGTTCTTCTTGCGGTTCTTCGACATTGGTGGACTCGTTCCCTTGCGCGCTGGCACCGACACTGAATTACTATCAATCATAGTAATTCATGGTTTCGTTCTTCTGCCGAGACAGAAGCGGTACGCGCCCCCGAAGAGAGATGCGGCAGCGAGAGAAAGGACGATCACCGCCAGGGCGATCTCGGGAACCGCGCCCAGACGTGTTGCCGGTGTGAGATCGGAACGCAGGGCGATCTCGTCGGTCAATGCCTGTGCTGTGAAGATCTCGCTCTGTTGGCGTACCTCTCCCGTCGGCGTGATGATCGCACTGACACCGCTGGTCGCGGCGATCAACACAGTGCGACCGTGCTCGACTGCCCGCACCCGCGACATGGCCAATTGCTGAAAGGTCATCTCCGTCCGGCCGAAGGTCGCATTGTTGGTGGGAACCGCGATGACGGTGGCTCCCGCCTGGACCGACTCGGTCACCAGATCGTCGAAGGCCACCTCGTAACACGTGGCAACAGCTACCTGAACTCCGTTGAGGTCGACGACACCGTTCCCATTCCCGGCAACGAAATTGCCCGCAGAATCGGCGTACGACGACACTGCACGAATGATCGGTCGGAGCGGCAGGTACTCCCCGAACGGCACGAGTTGTCGTTTGATGTGTTGCTGGCCAGGGCCATCCGTGGGATCCCACACCATGACACTGTTGATCGATGTGCTCGCTTCACCTACGAGAACCGTACCGACCAGGATTGGTGCCCCGATCGAACGGGCTGCTCGGTCCAGTCGCTCTGCCGCATCCCGATTCACCAAAGGATCTATATCCGAAGCATTTTCGGGCCAGATAACAAGCCGTGGCCGGGCTGCGCGACCCGCCGCGACATCGGCAGCGAGCTGCTCGGTGCGGGCAACATGATTATCGAGCACCGCTCGGCGTTGGGCGTTGAAATCGAGGCCGAGTCGCGGCACGTTGCCCTGAACGACGGCAGCAGTGACGACCTCGTCAGGGGCGGCACCGGGAGAACTTGTCACCAATGCACTCACAAAGATGAGGACGACGGCAACGCCACCCTTCGCCAATGCTTGCCATCGAACACGGGAGGGTCCGGCCAGTGACCAGGCGATGAGAGTTCCGGTCAGTGCAGTCACGAAGGAAAGACCTGGCGCCCCTGCGATCGAAGCCAACGGCAGCAGCGGACTGTCCGCCTGCCCGAAGGCCAAACGCCCCCACGGGAAACCGCCGAACGGAATTCGGCTACGAAGTGCTTCGGCGGTGACCCATGCACCCGCAATCCACACCGGGGAAAGGGGAGCGCGACCGACGGCCACTGCCAGTACGCCGAACACGCCGAACGCGAGCGCTTCAATCGCCGCCAACGCCAACCAAGGCGTTGCACCGACATACGCTCCGACCCACGGCAGCAAGGGAACGAAGAATCCCAGTCCCGCGGCATAGCCGAATCCGAAACCCGCACGGAGACTGCGACCCTGGAGAACGGCGGTCAGCAGGGCGATGGCGACAGGGGCCAGAAACCACAGCGTGCGCGGCGGAAAACTGAGAAATAGCAGCCACCCAGCGCCCACCGAAAGCGCGAGACGCAAAGCGTTCCCACCGTAAAGCCGTTTGGGGCGACCACTCTTCAGGCATGCATCGAGTTCACCGTCGGCAGTGAGTGCACGTTCGGACGAAGGGACCCTCACAGGCCCGCTCCCGTAGAAGGAGAACTGTGCTGGTCCGTCCACAATTTCTCACAAAGATCGTCGAATTCGCCGCCCCACCCTGCATGATCGGTCCTCGCGAGGCCTCCGAGTTCGAGATCGACCTGCTCCGGTGCTGCCCCCGGGCGTAAACGGATCCACACGCGCCGCCTCCTGATCACGAGCGAGGTCAGAAGTCCGAGCATCATCGTGATCGCAAAGACGAGAACCCACTGTTGCGCAGGGTCGTACGACACCTGTAGATTGGCGAATTCCTTGGCCCCGTCGAACCGAACCTGTGTTCCGTCAGAGAGAGTCCGCGTCTCTCCAGGGCGGAGGTTCACACGATCTTGTTTGACCAGCCTTCCTTGGTTGATCATTTCCTTGTTCAACGAGAAGATCGATTGCGGGATGCCGGTGTCCAGACCCGTATCGCCCTTGTAGATGTCGATCGCGACCGCAGGATCACGTGCGTCGGGAAACGACGAAGTCAGGAGCGTCCCGCTGAAGGAAGCGGTCGGCGCGAAGAGTCCCTCGATGGCGATCTGATTCTTCCGGCGCTCGTTCGGATCGGGGAACGAACCGCCGGGTGGATCGAACCGCAACGCCCCACTGCTGAGAAACGTCACCGCGTCGTCCGGTTGAAACTGCATTGTCTCGGTACGGGACTGGCCATCGGGGAAAGTGACGGTGAACTGCGGCGCGTACCCGTGGCCGGTCAGATAGACGCGGGCGCCATCGGTACGCAGCGGTTCGTTGACTCGAAGACGGTAGTCTTTCCAGGTATTGGTCGCGATGTCCTGCCCGCTCTGGTATGAGATGTTGGAGGTGAACATTTCGGCCTGACCAGTATCGAGATAGTCCGCGGAAAAGTCGTTGACCTTGATGCAGAACGGTGCGAGACCCGTGCCGTCAGTTGCACTTCCCGCGCGAAATGAGTCGTACACAGCGGGTGAGGTGTTGCAGAATCCAGGGCCGCCGTCGGCAATGACGATGACCGAACCCTCGTACCCCACCAGCTTGCCGATGGCGACGGTGACGAGCAACCCGATCAGCGAGAAGTGGAAAACCAGATTCCCGGCCTCGCGCAGATATCCCTTCTCCGCCGAAACCGATACTCCGGAATCATTTTCGGGATTGACTGCGATGCGCCAACCCTTGAGAGACCGGCGCACTCTCGTCAAGGCCTCGTCGTGAGAGATATCTACCTCGCCGTGGAAATGGTGCGGCAACCTGGACAGATTCCGAGGTGCCCGCACAGGCTGGCTCCTGAGTGCGCCGAGATGCGCCCGCAAGCGTGGAAACAGGCAGCCGATGAGAGAGAGAAACAGGAGAACGTAGATTGCGGTGAACCAGAAACTGGAAAAGACGTCGAACAACTCCAGCTTGTCGAACAGTGGGCCAAGGGTTGGTTGGGCCGCAATGTACTGGGACACTTTCTGCACGTTGAGATTTCGCTGAGGCAGCATTGCTCCGGGGAGTGCTGCCAGCGCCAAGAGGAACAGGAGCACGAGCGCGGTACTCATCGACGTCAATCTGCGCCAGTACTGGCGCAGCATTCGAATGCTTTCTCGGATAATCAGTCTCGGGAGGCGACGGATGCGAGCTCCCGTGGGGACACTCTCTGTCATATCGGCAACACGACCGAACTGACAAACTCGTTGCGCAACCAGCCGATGAACACGCCCCACACACCGGTGACCAGTGCCAGACCGACAGCGACGAGCATTATTCCGCCGACGATCTGAATCGTTCGTGAATGGCGTTTGAGCCATCCGACGCCTCGGAGCGCTTTCACCGACCCGAACGCCAGCACGATAAACGGTAATCCAAGTCCTAGACAGTAGGCGACGATCAGCAGCACCCCGCGCGCTGCCGTCGTGCCTTGAGTTCCGGCCGCCACCGAAAGAACCCCTGCGAGAGTGGGGCCGAGACATGGTGTCCAGCCCAACGCGAACACGCCCCCCAACAAAGGTGCGCCGGCAAGGGAGGAGATTCGTCGCGGCGCGAATCGTGCGTCTTTCTGCAGGGCAGGAATAAGGCCGATGAATGTCAACCCCATCACGATGGTGATCACCCCGCCCACACGTTGGAGCAGCGCTTCGTTGATGCGCAGGGTGCTGATCACGCCGAATACCGATGCGGTGGCGAAAACGAACACCACCGTGAATCCCGCGACGAACATCGTTGCCGCGCCTGTCACCCGCCATCTGCCTGCTGCGGGTCTCGTGGTCGCGTCTTCAGGGGTCACCGCCGGAGAATCAGCTCCGGAAATGCCGGCTAGATACGACAGGTATCCGGGAACCAGTGGCACCACGCACGGTGAGGCGAAAGAGACCAGACCGGCCAAAACGCACGCCGCTACGGCGAGCAGCAACGGACCGCTCGAGGCGGCGGTCTGGAAGCTGGACCCGATGCCTTGGGCAAAGTCGTTCACCGTTCGGCCGCCACACGCTCGATGACAGGCTGTAGATCCTCAGTGAGAAGTGCACGAAGGAACACTGCGGCGACGCGATGCTGACGATCCAACACCAACGTGGAGGGAATCACGCTCGTCGGATAGTTTCCGCCGAGCGCTATCAAGGTCCTCATCGACGGGTCGTAGATCGAGGGGTAGCTCACGTTGTTGTCGACGACGAAGTCCTGAGCTTTGTCACGTTGAGGATCTCGAACATTGATCCCGAGAAACTGAACGCCGAGGTCTTTGGTTGCTTCGTAGGCGCGTTCGAGATCGTCGGCCTCGGAGCGGCATGGGGCGCACCATTGTCCCCACAGATTGATCACGACGATCTGATCTGCGTAGTCAGTCAGTGAGATATCGTTACCGTCGGTCATAAGGTCAGGCCCGGCCAATGCGCCGATTCTATTTCGCGACTCGGGTGGGTCGTACAAGATATCGGTTTGCCCCCCAGGCGAGACGAAATCGAAGTTCGCACCCGAAGCGACCGCGTCGGTACCGCTCGCGCACCCACTTGCGGCGACGACCACCGCGGTGAGGATAGCAATGAGTGAGAGGGGATGGGCATGCGCTCGGGGGGTGCGGTGCATCCGTTGTCGCGTGGGTGTGGGGACTGTCATTTCATCAACTCACTTACGGCGGAGCGTATTTGGTCCGTGTTTTCGAAAACCATGGGGGCTGTGACCTGGTCGACGGACCCGTCACGTTGGACGAGGAAGCTCAGCGGCAGAACTGGCGGCGCCGACAGTGCAATTCCGACGTCGTCGATGGCGGCGAACGAGGGATAGCGCACGCCGGCGTCCGTGAGAAGTGCTAGTGCTGCTGACATGTCGTCCTGGACATTGACGCCGACCACACGGATGGCGCCGGGGCTGCCTGCGTAATCGTTCAGAACCGGGATCTCCGATCGACACGGCCCACACCACGAAGCCCAGAGATTGATCAAGGTGGGTTCCCCGGACAGCGCTGCGCCGAGGTCGACTTCAGTGCTCTCGCCAAGACACGTCGCTTTGATTCCCCGGAGTTTTCCGTTCACGGGCGGTGCCGCCGGGGCCGCAGGGCAGGAAACCTTCGCTGCTGCGGTCGCAGATGTGAAGCTCGGGTCGAGAGCTTCGCCGTCGTCTTGGGATGCGGCCGGGGGCATTTGCGGTCGGGTTGGGGAGTGGGATTCGGTTGGTTCGGATCGAGGCCAGATTGCCACGACAAGGAGGGCGATCACGGCCAAGAAGAACATGAGCCATCGCGACCGTGCCTGCATACACTTCCTCCAAGTATGGTGCGGCGAATCGGGGAACAACACTGAACTACTATTGTGCATAGTAGCTATATTGGTTCTTCCACCGGCCCTCGCTCAGCAGCGGCAGGGGCCCGAGTCCAACTATTGAATCGAGCACTGTGAAACGTCAATCCGCCCCGGAGGGTCGTCCCAGCTCGTCGGCCCGCCCCGAAATTCCAGCACTGGATTCACATCAAGGGCCGCCGACGCGAATGACACGAATCGCACGGTCGAAGCTTGTGCGATTGATGGTGTACTACACCGCAGCTCGACTCGCCCTGATCGCTGGGCTCGCAGTGATCGTCATGGGAATCAACGCCGTATTCGACCTCGAAATCCCCGGCGCTTTGTCACTGTTCGGGGCCTTGCTGCTCGGATTCGCCATCTCTGCGATCGCATTCCGATCGTTGCGACGCCGGATCAACGACGAGGTGATGGTCGTAGATGAGAGGCGTCGCGCGTCGCGCACCGCGTGAAGAAGTTTCCCGCGGCCACGCCGGCATAGATGAAGCCTCCTTCATCCCCCGGTGTCACCCGGGAAGGGGCTAGGTCGCGGCGATCGCTGCTGCCGAAGCCGAATTCGGAGCAGCAGTCAACGACTGTCCACGTTGGTCAATCCATTCCGAATGCTCTCCTCAGCGCCGACACAGTAGGAGCGCCGTCGACAGCGCCCGCGGCATCGCGATAGAGCCTGCAGGACACGCTCGGGATCTGATTTGACTCGGCTAAGGGATCGTGGCCGTCGACGAGCAACGTCGGAGACCCGGCCATACCCGCGAGTGCTGCTGATTGGGAATCCTCGATGACCAGGTGGCGCAGTTCCCATTCGATCGATACACCCGCGAGAGCTTGCTCGATTCGTTGTTCGAGGAGCGGCACGTTGGGGCAGTCCAGGACTTGCAAAATTTCGAGTTGAATCATGGTGTTCCTTCGTCGGTGTGCAATGTCTGGAGCATGGGGCAGTGCCGGTCAGCTCGCGGTAGTGCACAGGTGGAAGCGAATTCGGTCAATGAGGCCCGCATGCATTGCAGATCTCGGATCTTTTCGTCGAGCTCGGCGATCTTCTTCTGGGCGAGTCTCCGCGCTGCGTCGCAATCGTCCGGTCCGCCACCGTAGAGGTGGAGAAGTTCGTTGATCTCCTCGAGGCTGAAGCCGTGTTCCTGGGTGCGTTTGACGAACCGGATAATCTCGACCGCCTCATCCCGGATATGAGCGGTATCCCGAGGCGGATCGTGGAGGCTGCTGCAGGAGTCCGCGCCGTTCGTAGTACCGCAACGTCTGCACATTCACCCGTGAGGGTGGCCAGTTCACTGCTACGCATGTTGCCATTGTGAACCCTGTACCCGGCTACGGAGTCAAGTTGTTCTGCCCGGCGGCAGGACATCGTCGACGGTGACCACGCCGACGACTGGGATTGTCGCGAGTTTATAGTCGGCCATCAGTACCACGACCACGACGAGGAAGCGCAGCATCCGAACCCGCGAGCCCTGCGATCGGTGCTGAATCTCCGACTACCACCGCACGCAGGCAAACCTGCTGCAGCGTCCGCGGGACGTTCCGGTCCGCACCGCGATCGGCGCGATGGTCATCGCGTTCTACCTGGTCTGACGATCCCCTGCGTCAACGACATCATTGCGTACAAGTTCAACATCTCGCTGAACGCGATGATGTGGATCGGCCGAATCGGCATGGTGCTGCTGCCCCCCGATCGCGTTCTTCGTCACCTACCGGTTCTGCCTGGGTCTGCGGCGCAGCGACCGTGAGGTTCTCGAGCACGGCATCGAGACCGGCATCCCGCGTGGTGGTGACTCCCGAGCTGCTGGTACTCGCACTCTCATTTGGCTGCGGCTCGGCATCCTATCGGCTGCCGAGTTGAATAGCCTTGACCACGAGAAGTATCGCGCCGATGACGAGGTAGCCCCGCAAGGCCAGCATGCCCAGTTTCGTTCCGGAGGACCACACGACCGGTTCGAGCAGCGTCAGCGGCGGCATCCGCCACTGCATCTTTGCCTCTCGCCCGACGTCAGGGGGCAGAGCGGTGACTACGCCGCGGCGCCGGTCGAGCCACCGCACGCCAACTGTTGCGACGATGCCAGCGACGACCAACGCTATCCCTAGGTATATTGAGGCGGTCACCACGTTGAGGTCGGGAAAAACGGTGGTGGCCATGAGGATTCCCGAGAGCATCAGCAGGACCGCGACGATCAGCCCGGCGACGAGGTTGAGCCAGCGCGGATTAATCCAGGGTCCGAGTACTTGCCGGTCGTTGCACAGCAGCAACAGGAACACGCTCGCGCTGGGCAGGAGCAGTCCGGCAAGAGCCTGCACGGCGGTAGTGATCAGTCCAAGCGGTGCGCCGGGGATCAGCACGATCCCCGCGGCAAGGAGGACCATGGCACCGTATGAGAGGTAGAAGGGTTTGGCCTCCTTGAACCCTCGGTGTAGCGAGTGGCTGATCCCGAACACGTCACCGAAGGCGTAGCTGGTCGACAGAGTGACCGCAGCGGCACCGATGATCGAGGCGTCGAGAAGCACGATCGCGAAGATCGGGCCGAGGACGGAACCATTCGCGCTGAGTAGGCGCGCGATGTCGCCGGCGTCCACGAATTCTCCGACACTGCCAGTTGAGCGGGCGGCGTAGTCGGCGGTCATCATCAATGCCGCTGCGCCGGCGACGACGACCAGCGCCCCGAGGACGGTGTCGGCTCGTTCGTAGCTGATGAACCGCGGGGTGATCCGTTTGTCGATGATGTTGGACTGTTGGAAGAACAGTTGCCACGGCGCGACAGTGGTGCCGACGATTGCGATAATCAACAACACCGCGTCCGAGGTGATCCCGCCTCGGACGCCCGGAATCGCGAAGTCTCGGGCAGCGCGACCCCAGTCTGGGTGTGAGAGCAGCAGCATCGGGATCTGTACCGCCGTGACGGCGATGAAGACGAACATCGCACGTTCCCAGCGGCGGAAGCTGCCGGTGGCCATGATCGCGATCAACGCGACCGCAGCGGTCGGCACGACGATGTACCGTGAGACGCCGAAGTAGCTGGCGGCCAGTGAAACTCCGATGAACTCGGCGACGATGGTCAGGAAGTTCAATACGAACAGATCGCCGACCGAGAACCAGCCCCACCCGCGGCCGAAGCGCTCGTTTATCAGCCGGGCATGCCCCACCCCGGTCACCGCCCCGAGTCGGACAACCATCTCCTGGTTGACGATCAGCACTGGAATCAACAATAGCAACACCCAAAGCAGCGAGTACCCGTAGTTCTGGCCGGCCTGCGCGTAGGTGGCAACACCGCCGGCGTCGTTGTCACCGACCATGACGATGAGGCCAGGCCCGACGATCGCCAACATGGTCAGCATCCGAGCCTTGAAAGTGCGGCGAGATTCCTTGTCGGACAAACTGATTCTTCCGAGCGCCCCCTCGATGTCGCCGAGGTGCGCGGAATCGAGGACTGCGGACGGTCGCGGTTCAGGCATACCGACAGGCGTATGTGCCGGGGTGGCGTCGGTGATCTCGGGTTCAGCCACGGTCATCACCGCCTGGATCTGTGGAGGTGGTGTTGGTCGTAGGGTGGTCGGTGGCGCGCTCGACGATGGGCCTCGGTGCAGGTTCTCGCCGTCGCCAGTCGTCGGGGATGGAGGCCTCGAGGACATCGTCGACGGTGACCACGCCGACGACGTGGTCGGCATCGTCGACGACTGGGATCGTCGCGAGGTTATAGTCGGCCATCAGCACCGCCACCTCGGTTAGGTCCGCCACGGGGGTCACGCGCACAGGGTCGGTGTCCATGATGTCGACGATCGGGGTCACCGACTCCGATTGCAGCAGCCGGATGACCGACGCCACCCCGATCAGCCGGCCGGCGTCGGTGAGCACGTGCACCTTCAGCAGAGCCTCGGGCTGCATGGACCGTGCTGCTGAGATTGCCGACAGGGCCTGCGCCGCAGTGGCGGTGGCGGCGCAGGAGATGACGTCGACGCTCATCAGGCCGCCGGCGCTGGACGAATTGAACCCCATTAGTGTGATCACCTTCGTGCGTTGGCCGGCCGGCATCAGATCGAGCACTCGTCGACGGCGGGACTGTCGTAACTCTGCGACTGCGTCGGCGGCGTCGTCTGCGCGCATGAGACCAAGCACACCGGCCACCTCGACGTCGCTCATGTCGGCGAGCAGCTTGTTGGCCTTGCCCGGGTCGAGCTCTTCGAAAACGTCCGCCTCAAGCTCGGGGTCGGTGTGGACGCGGTCAAGGATTTCCCCACCCTCGCGCTTGTCTGCGCCCTCGAGCAGATCTGCAATCTGCGCCGGTTTAAGGGTGCCGACTCGCCCGCCGACCCGCCGCACTACCATGCTGTGTTTGTGGCCGATCAAGGGTTCGAACGCTTTCCAATCCCGACTGGCGTGTCCTCCATGGGATTTGATTAAGCCGAAGAACCGGGCCGGGCGGCGAGTGTCGAGCCGTGCGAGTACCCACCCGTGACCGGGGTTCTCGAGTTCGATGTCGTAGGCGTGCACCAGCTCCGCGGCCGGGACGTCGATCAGCCGATGGCCAAGGACGTCGGAACGCAGCAGTACCTCGCCCTCGCGGCGCTCGAACCCGCGCAGGTCCACCTTGTTCTGCGCCAGCATCACCCGGTCCCCGTCGAGGTGCTCGATCCGTTCGACAGAAACGTACACTCGCCGACCACCGACATTGACTACCAGCCCGGATACCGTCGGGTAGGTGTCCACGCCGAGCAATCGCACGATCAGATCGTCTAGGGCGCCGACGATGTCCCCATTCCGTGCGATCACTGGTCGCTTCAGTAGCTGTGAGAGATGGATCACCGGATGCGTGGGGGCTCCGTCGGTCGCTGACTCGGTCATCGGCACTCCTCGCGTCGGTGGGTGGTGGGACGAGCCACGCAGGATGCGCACACTCGCGCGACGGCTATTGATGTCCGATTGAAAGGTCGGTGGACGGACAAGCGTGGCCTAAGTTCGGCGCGGCTCGGTCAGTTGCGACTCAGTTCGCCGGTGACGACGCATCTGCATGGTTGAAACTCGCGACCAAAACTTCAAGCACGCCACCTTCTCGCTTCGCGGACAAGCCTTCCCGCTCCGGTATTGTTACATGCGCACCTATGCATGTAAAGTCCGGTTTGGGAGCCGTTTGGGGCGACTCTCAAGCTCGGCGACTTCTGGCGTAGCGGTTCGGGTTGTGAGGTTGTCGGAGCAGAGGCTCAATGCGGATGCACGGTCGACCCCGCCTTTGGTGAGCGTATTCATACATCCGCCCATCTATCGCGCACGTGGTCCAGTGCACCTAGAAGCGTTGCCGTGAGCGCGAAGTCGCGTCCCCGGAGGGTCGGTCAGCAGATCAATGCGTCAACGTGTTCGCTCGGTGACATGGCAATGTTCGTTGCGTCAGCGAGCCCTTGCGCCCTGAGGGGTTTGGCATATCACTCAGCGCCGCGGAACGCGGTATCCGACGGCAGCCTCATTTTCCGGGTGACTCCCCGTTGAGCCACACAACATTGACTACTATCGGGCATAGTAGTCAATATGTGCCCTCGCCGACCTCTACGGGCATGCTGATCTGAACGGACGACTGATCGAAACCGCAGTGCGCCGAGGTCGGGCAATGACGCGTACGGCGGGTCCGGCGCATCCCAGACGGAATTGTAGGTTGTGCGATTCTGCCAAGTCTGCGGCACGGATTAATGGACCACGAATGACGTACGAGTAGTAGAAACTCGCTGGACGGGTGCGGCCGCATCTGATCTGAGAACCCGGATGGCTCAGGAGAGGACCCACCGTGCCCATCAACCAAACCATTGCCAGGCTGAGTGACCTGTCGTTCCAGTCGGCCTTCGCCGTGTATCTGTTAGCCCTCGTGTTGCTGATCTGGCACTACGCCGCGACACGCACCGACCACGTCCACCGGTTCGAGTTGGGGAGCAGGAAGCTTGTGGCGGCAGGGGGAGTCTCGGCGCCGTCGCCGGAAGTGCCCGGACGGATCGTTTCGGCTCCGCCGAAGCCAGTGCCCGAGCGTCTCGGCAACATGGGTGCCGCGGTTCTCGTCGTGGGCTTGGGACTGCACCTTGTGTCGATCGTGTTGCGTGGCTTCGCAACCGGACGTTTCCCGTTGGGCAACATGTACGAGTTCGTCACCATGGCCACCGCGGCCGCAACGGCGACTGGCATCGTGTTTCTGCGTGGGCAGACATACCGCGCGATGTGGGTTTTTCTTCTGGCGCCGGTCCTAATCCTGATGTTCGTTGCGGCAACCCTGCTCTACGCCGACGCAGCGCCTGTCGTTCCGGCTCTGCAGTCCTACTGGCTTCCGATCCATGTCACAATCGTCAGCATCGGCAGCGGCGTCTTCCTGGTTTCCGGCGTGGCCAGCCTCGCGTTCCTACTACGGATCCGACAGCCCGCCGGCGCGGAGCGCCGCGGGCCTGTAGGTTCGATGGCTCGTCGTTTGCCCGACGCCCAGACACTCGACCGGTTGGCCTACAGAACCGTCATCGTCGGCTTCCCTCTCTTTGGTATCGGAGTCATCCTCGGCGCGATCTGGGCGGAGGCAGCCTGGGGTCGGTTCTGGGGGTGGGATCCCAAAGAGACGATGTCGTTTATCGCCTGGGTGATTTACGCCGCCTACCTCCACGCCCGAGCGACCGCAGGTTGGCGCGAGACCAAAGCCGCTTGGATAAACATCGCAGGATTCGTCTCGATGCTGTTCAATCTGTTCATCATCAACATGGTCGTGTCCGGATTGCACTCCTACGCCGGTCTGAGCTGAGCGATTCGTGATCGAATTGAAGCTCGACGGGCACGTCCACGGTGGCGTTCGAAGCGAAGACAACGTATGAGTGCCCAAAGAATGATCTTCGTAGGCTACGTCGCGGGGCGCGACTGGTGCGTTCGAGGCGGCGGGGGGTTCCTTCGTGTCTTGCCTTCCTGCTGCTTGTTTGAATGCAGTCACGGGTTTGGTTATAGGTTATTCGGGTGAGGGCGTGACGGAAGGCGAGGTTCGAGTGCCGGTGGAGGGTGGTCTTACTGCTGGAAGCCGGTGGGATTCGCCGACTCGGCGGATTTGTCAGAACTGCCCCTGCTCGGTAGTTGTCGCGAGTATGCCCTGGGTGCTGGTGAGCCGTACGGAACCTGGGGTGGCATGACCGAAGCCGATCGAAAGCTGGGATCATCCTTTGACCCCGTCGGAGACAGGTGTGTAATTGTCCCGTGGGTCAACCGCAAATCCACGTTGCGAAGTCCGCTCGGCCGGGGAATGGTCTTCGAGATTCTCTTGCGGCGCCGCTGTATCAAGGAGGCGATTCGATGACGAATGACGAGGCGCCTCTGTCGGTTTACCGAATGACGGGCGATGACCTGGTCGCGGAGTACCAATACTTGTACGACAGGTTTGATCGCCACACCCCGAATCAAAAGGCGCGGTTCTACTATGTGAACGGGGAAATGAAAGCTCGTGGGCTCGAACATGGCATGCCAACTCCCGCTGCGCGCGATCACGACGATGCCTGGGATGGAGAGATCCGAGATTCGCGTGTTACGCGAATAACTGCACTGCATGGCTTCCCGGTCGATTTTACGGTGTCGAATCGGTGCGCAATACACACTCATCAAGGGCCTGGGATCAACGAGCACTGAGGCGGTCGCTGAAACCACTCACGCCCGCGGACTCAGGCGTTTGACGGATCACGGTGATGCTCCCTCTTCGGGTGTGGTGTCATCAGGTTCTCCTGACTGTATTGCGTAGAGGTTCGGCTTGCACTGGACTGCTTTTCGGCGGCTAGCGCACAGATAATCGAAGTTACAGATTGGAAAACTTGCGCTGCAGGCGTAGCACCGACCGTCTTGACTTTGCGACACGGCGAAAAATGCTGTGGTGGCATGGAGTTCGCTTTCGGACTGATCTCGTGAGGTCCTCCGTGCCGTTCGTGGTTCTCTGGCCGAGATCGACGAGTGAGAGCGAGCTTTCGGTGCAACTGCGAGATTGGGCCGTGCATCATTGCAGGACCATATGTGCTCTACCCAACCGATGGGGCGCTGACGCCGGGAGGGCAGTCTCGACGACCATACAAGGCAGAGGACCGATGAGACCGGTAGATGCCGGCGCCCGCTCCCGGACGTGTACGACTAGGCCGTACGCTTCGCGGGCGGTCGAGGTGAGGTTTGTCCTGTTTGCCGTGGTGCTTTGCCCCACTCTCCTCATTTCGGAAAATGCTGCCATGCACTCGCGAGTGAAACGCGACGCGATCGCACGGGTACGTGCTGAGCACACGTCGACACCATCAATCCATGTCTGCCACCATGGGGGTCGCGTAGACGAGTGTGTGTTCTAGGCGTTGCCCCCGGCCAGGCGTTGCGGCAAGATCGAAGGTTCCTAGGCGCTGTCCGGGGTGAAATTCTTCTGTACCCATGTTTTCGGCGGCCGAGCGAGGGTATGTGTTTTCGCCAGTTGGGGGGACACAGTTCCACCGTGGTTCACCAGGTCAGGGTGAGACGTCCGACCTGATGGGCCGTGCGGCCCGGTGTCAGGGTCGACGGGCGCGCAGTCAGAGGCGGCCCACCGAATTTTCGGCCTGCGCGACATCGCGTTCGGTGGGCCGAGTGCAACGCCACGTCGGGATGGTGCTGCATTGATCGACTGTAGCGAAAGCATTGTCTGCGTTCGACTCCTGACGTTTCCGCTCGGACAGATCCGCCCTGTGAAGATGCAGTCCGCGAAGGTGGGTGTGGTGGCGTAGCGGAGAGTATTGGGGGAGGGGTGATGTCGGAGGTGCTGGGCGTATTCGGGTGATGCGCCGGGTCCGCTTTCTTGCTGTTGAAGTTCGGTGTTGATGCGGCGGGCTTCCGCGAGTTGGTCTTCGAGGAAGATAATGCCTCACGCCTCGTAGAGGGCGGTGCCGGCGGCGACCAGTTTGGGCCGTTCAGTAGTAGACATCGCATCGTCGACACAAATGGTGTGACGAGATCGGTGAATCGTGGTGGGCGACAGCATCCTCGGCGGCAACGACGAAGTAATCGGTAGTGCCGGTCTTTACATAGACGTCACCGAAACGCTCGACCGCATGGGTCAGGGAGTCGGTCGACGAGTTGGTCGATGAGATCAGTAGCTCCCGTGGAGCGATCGAGCAGGCCAAAGTGATGCTGATGATCGTGTACGGAATTTCCGCGGAGCGGGCCTTCGACATTCTCATCTGGCGCTTGGAGCAGAAGAACGTCAAACTCCGCCAGGTGTCCGAGCAGTTGAGCGCCCGTGTTCGCGCAGACTTCGCTCTACTCGGTGGGTTGCGTTCGCAATTCGATCAGCTGCTGCTCGGTTTGTGACCGATGACAGACTGAATCGCGTTGTGGTCGGCACCTGCGGCTGACTGCTTAACCACAGGCACCTCGCCGACAGCACCCATTACGGCTGTCGGCTTCAATCCATTTCTACCCGTCACCGGCGGGCACAGAAACGGTATTGCCCGGACGGAGGCCGAGAAGAGGCGCAATGGACCCGATGCCCCGGATCGAACTGAAGACGAAACAACCGCTGGGTACACATCTAGGGTGATGAGATGCGCACACATTTCGCCGACAGCCTCGACGACCTCTCGTGTGGCCTGGCGTCTGTCAACGTCGATGTGCGGGCTCACCGTGACAGCGATGTCGGAGGCAACGGCAGCCCTCCTCGATGCCGACCTTCGCACCGCCGAGCGAGTACTCGACGCGAACACCGACCTCGAGCGGGCCGCCTCCGACTGGGAACACAAGTCATTCTCACTTCTCGCCTTACAAGCCCCTGTGGCACATGACCTCCGATTTACCGTTGGCGGTTTGCACATCGCCGCAAGTCTGCAACGTATGGGCGCACTGGCCGTCCACATCGCCAAGATCGCGCGCCTGCGCCACCCGACGTCGGCCGTACCGCCCGAAGCGCGGGCAGTCGTAGCGGACATGGGAAGGACAGCAGTGGCTCGGGCGACCGAAACCCAGGTAATACTGCGGCACGTCGATTCTGCTCACGCGCAAGAGCTTGTGGCCGCCGACACGGTCATGGACGAACTGCACCGGCGCCTGTTCACCGTCACCCAAGCCCAACAATGGCCGCACGGAGTGCAAGCTGCTGTCGACATCACCCTGCTCGGACGGTTCTACGAACGATTCTGCGACCACACTGTGGAAATCGGACGACGCATCATCTTCCTCGAAACCGGTCGACTCCCCGCCCGACCCGACGCGCTCCTTCCGTAGGTTGAAGCTTGCCGGGATGTCAGGAGGGGAGATGACGCATTCCGGCCCCGATGTGGAAGCCGGCTGTCTGGTCAGTCGGAAGACGTGGACAGTGTGATGAGATCCGATTTGGTGTTGCGTTGGGAGTTCGATTCTCGCGCCCGACCTTGGCTGCACGACGTCGCCTCTCCCGAGGAAGGATCTTGACCCCACGTCCGTGGTCCCGCTCGTGGTTGCGAGATGAGATGCAGCACGAGTGTATCGGCGGTGAGCATGGTCGATGCCGTGCCGGGCTACTGTGCGGCGTTCTCCGAATTGAGTCGACTGATCTCCGCGCGCATGCGTCGCATCGGTCGGTCAACTCGGCTCTTTCTCTCGTTGCCCGCGGTCATCAGTCCAATTATGGCGGCCATTCCTGCTGGAATTCCGAGAACTACGACGAGGAACGGCGCCAAGCTCATGGAGTTCTCCTATGCTCGGATCGAGCGGTCTGGGACAGTGTCGATCAACAACCTACTATCGTCAATAGTAGATTGCTCATGGCGGGTGGTCCATTGACGGCGTCCCGCGGCAAAACTCGCGGGTTCCCTTCGCCACTACGTAGCGCGCAGGCAATCGAAGGCGGACGACCTTTGCTTGGGAGATGTACCTCTTCTCTAGATGGATCGAGCCCGGCGCCACCCGAGGTTGCCTGTCTCGTAGCGCCACGCGCGTTGGGAAAGTAGTCGCATTCCGTTGAGTCCGACGATGACGGTGGAGCCTTCGTGTCCGGCGACGCCGAGGGGTAACGGTAAGTGCCCGAACAGGTCCCACAGGACGAGGGTGGTGATGAAGGTGGCGGCGATCGCGAGGTTGGCGATCACGATGCGCCGGGCACGGCGTGAGAGGGCGATCACGCGCGCGATGGTGGCGAGTTCGTCACGGACGATGACGGCGTCGGCGGTGTCGAGTGCGAGGTCGGATCCGGCGCGGCCCATGGCGATGCCGGTGTGCGCGGCGGCGAGTGCGGGGGCGTCGTTGACACCGTCACCGACCAGTAGCACTTTCGCGCCGCTGCGTTCGAGGTCGGCGACGGCGGTGACCTTGTCCTCGGGGAGGAGTCCGGCTCGCATGTCGGTGATCCCGACCTGTGCGGCGAGCGCAGCGGCGGCGCGGGGATTGTCGCCGGTCAGTAGAACCGGAGTGTGTCCGGTGAGGGTGGTCAGTTCGTCGACGACGTCGCGGGCGCCGTCGCGGAGTTGATCGGCCAGTCCGAGTACTCCGATCGGTGCGGCGTCGACAATCACCACGATCGCGGTCTTTCCGCCGGCTTCCATTTCGGCGGCCGCAGACATCGCTTGCGCCGTGGCACGGTCCGCGATCGCGGCCGACGCCGCTGGAAGCAGGTGTGCGGGGCTGCCGACCTGAATCCGGCGACCGTTCAGGCGTGCTCGCACTCCCCGGCCGGGGGCGGAGTCGAACTCTTCGACAGGGGGCACCTGCAACCCGCGTTGGCGGGCAGCGGCGACGACCGCGTCAGCGAGCGGGTGCTCACTGGGATGCTCGGCCGCGGCGGCGAACGTGAGCAGCTCGTCGGCGGCGAGGTTCGCCCCGCTCATCGGCCGGATGTCCGTCAGGGCCGGGGACCCCTTGGTGAGGGTTCCGGTTTTGTCGAATGCGACGGTGGTGACCGAACCGAGCTGCTCCATCACGACGGCGGATTTGACCAACACGCCGTTGCGGCCGGCGTTGGCCATCGCCGCCAGTAGCGGCGGCATCGTGGCCAGCACGACTGCGCACGGGGAGGCGACGATCATGAACGTCATCGCTCGCAGCAGCGACGGTTGCAGGGCGCCGCCGAGCGCGAACGGGATGAAGAACACTGCGAGGGTCGCGGCCACGACTCCGACCGAGTAGTACTGCTCGACCTTCTCGATGAACAGCTGCGACTTCGCTTTGGTGGCGGACGCTTCTTCGACCATCGCCACGATCCGCGCGACGACCGTCTCCGATGCCGCGTGATCGATCCGGATTCGCAGAGTGCCGGTCCCGTTGAGGGTTCCGGCGAACACCTCGTCATCGCGATGTTTTGCCACTGGTAGGGGTTCTCCTGTGATCGAGGCCTGATCGACATCGCTGCTTCCGGAGATGATCCGGCCGTCGCCGCCGATCCGCTCGCCCGGCCGGACGACGATCACATCACCTGCCGTCAACGACGCCGCATCCACCATGGTTTCGTGCCCGTCAGGGCCGATGACGGTGGCACGTTCGGGAGCAAGATCGAGCAGGCTGCGCACCGAGTCGGCGGTGCGCTGGGTCAGGAATGCTTCCAACGCGCCGGAGGTGGCGAAGATGACGATCAGCAGGCCGCCGTCGAGGACCTGGCCGATCGCCGCGGCGCCGATCGCGGCGACGATCATGAGCAGGTCGACGTCGAGGGTTTTCTCTCGAAGCGCCTGCAAGCCCGCCAGTGCGGGCTCCCACCCGCCGGTGACGTAGCAGCCCAGATACAGCGTCCACCACAGCCAGGTCGGGGCACCGCCGAACTGAGCGGCAAGCCCGAGGACGAACAGCCCGGTCGCGATGGCTGCCCACCGCACTTCCGGGAGTGCGAACGGCCGGGTGCGGACGGCGGTTGCGGCCCGGGGCGCCGCGGGCTCGGTGTGTGGATCGCTGCGTACAGGGGTGGTCATGGCACGGCTTCCGGCTGGGGGCAGGGGGGTAGGAACGAACGCCACGATACAGGAAAACATGAAGACCTCTTCATGTAATCATGATGGGTAAGATGCTTCACATGGGTCACGGAGTCGAAGGCACGTCCACACCGCCCGCGCAGCTCGATGCGGAGTCGGCCGCGACGGTGGCTGCCACGTTGCAGGCGTTGGCGACGCCGAGTCGACTGCGGATGTTGACTCGGCTGCGGCACGGGGCGTGTTCTGTGGGTGACCTGGTGGAGGCGGTGGGGATGGAGCAGTCCGCTGTCTCGCATCAACTGCGACTGCTGCGTGCGATGGGGTTGGTGACGGGGACGCGGCAGGGCCGCAACGTCGTGTACAGCCTGTACGACAATCATGTGGCGATGCTTCTCGACGAAGCGGTCTATCACATCGAACATCTCGGGCTCGGAATCGCCGACGACCCGATCCCTGCCCTGTAAAGAGCTCACCCCATATGTGGCCAATCGACGCCGGAGTCCCTCGGCGGCGCGTCCGACGACCAGGTGATCAGTGCGTGCGGCGACACACTCGCTGAAGCTCATGCTGCAGTGGTGTTACCAACCTCGATCTACTCGCTGGGGCGAGATGAATGTGTTGATCAATCGGCAATCTCCTGATCGGGCTACCCTTCATTTCGACCCCTGACATCTCCTCCCTTGGTCGGTGGAACAAAGAAAGCGATCCAACCCGATGGATATTCGCAGTCTGCCTCGGTACATGACGGTGGCGGCTGTGGTCGCCGCCGCCGTGACATCACTCACGGCCTGCACGAACAGCGGTACCGATAGTGCGGAGCCTTCCCTTCAGTCATCGTCGAGCAAGGCCGGCGAACCCTCGGCAGTGATGAATGGGCTCGAGTCCAGCACCTCCGATATGGCGCTGATTACTGATGATTCGATGATTCCCGCCGGTCAAGCCACGACGTGGAGATTCCGAATCGACGATTCAGGGGGTGGCGCGGTAACCGAGTACGAGGCAGAGCAAGGCCAGCTCATGCATCTGTATTTCATTCGGGATGACTCGACGAGATTCGCGCATCTGCATCCGATCATGGCTGGCGACGGCACGTGGAGCGCCCCGATCTCAGGCCTCGTACCCGGGAGATACCGCGTATACGCCCAGTTTAGGGCTCTTAGCGGGAAAACCTCTGAAACGCAGGTGCTTTCGCAGCTGGTCACAGTTCCTGGGGAGGGGACTCCGGAAAGGCTTCCACACGCCATGCCGTCGACCTCGGTCGACGGCTACACGCTCACGGTCGCGGGGAAACTCACACCCGGCCAGTCGGGAGAGCTCACGGTGGACATTGCCGGAGGCGACGAGCAGGGATCCGACGTGCAGCGCTACGAGGGCGCCTATGTCCATGTCACTGCAATCCATGCACAGACTCTCGCCTTTGCTGATCTGACGCCACTGGACAGCGATCAGCGAGGTCCGGAATTCGATGTACCTGCGAAACTCTCGAAATCCGGCGACTGGCGACTGTTCATCGAGTTCCAGACAGGAGGCCAGTTGCACACCGCGGCGATCACCATCGCTCTGTAACGAACCTTCAGCAGGCGCAATGACAATCGGGATGTGCCCGCCGGCGCCTCGTGCGTGCACCCGACATTCCTGAGCAAGGCGGGGTGGCGATTCCACGCAGCGGGTGCGAACGGTCCCGAGGTCAGGAGCATTGCCGTTCTGGTCCAATCCGGTACGACAGCACGGTTAGCCGATCTGTGGTGCGCGAGGGAAACATGTGACGCTTTTTGTCATATGGGGCAGTTGATGATGTTTATCTACTATTGTCCTTAGTACATGGGTGTCGAGCGCAGTTTGAGTCGTCGAGGACGAGGGGTGTTTGTGAGGCAACGGAATCGACTCACGCATGCTCGCACGAGAGTCGCTCACGCCGTCCTTGGTCTGGCTCTCGCCGGATCGATCGTCGCAACCACTCCCGGTATCGCGATGGCGGTTCCGCCGCCGCCACCGAATCCGAGCGATACCGAGTTGCAACAGGCAGACTCACGCGTGGATCAAACTCTGGGCCGTATCGGCGATCTGATCAACGACGTTGCGTCGGCGAATGCGCAACTCGCTGAGATCGCCGCCCAGGTTGCGATCAAGCGGGAGGACGTGAACAAGGCGTTGGTGGACCTTCAGTCATCCCGTGATGTCGCGGTGGCCGCCACTGCTGCTGGGGCAGCTGCACGCACCGACATGGGAGTGGCTGGGCAGGCAATCGAGGTGGCGCAACAGCAGTTCGACGATTTCGTTGCCGCCAGCTACAGACAAGGCAGCACCGCCGGCTCGCTGACCGTCTTCCTCGGAAGCGACAGCCCCGACGATCTCTTGGCCAAAGCTGACCTGGTGCGGATGATTACGAAGAAGCACAACGCGGTCATGGACGAGCTTCAGCGCGCACGAACGGCGCGATCGAACACGGAGTCTGTGGCACGGGCGGCCCAGGCGACCGCCGACGCTGCTGCAGCCAGAGCAGAAGACAACAAAGCCCTCGCAATGGAAGCAATCCAGCGCGTGACGGATGCGCAGAAGTCGGCAACAGAGCAACAGGCAGTGGTCATGAAGGAGCGCGATTCCGCGCAAATCGAGTTGGAGGCAGCGAGAAACAGCGCGACGGGATTGCAGAACCAGCGTCAGGTCTACGACCAGTGGGATACTCAGCGCAGAGCAGAGGAAGCAGCTACCGCTGCGGCGATCGCCGCAGCGCAGCAAGCAGCATCGGAAGCTGCGACCCGGGTTGCTGCGGATCAAATTGCACGTGATCGCGCCGCGGACATTGCCAGCAGACAGCGTCCGCATACCCAGATCAGCGATGATTCCTCGGAGACGAAGGTGCCGTCGGTGACGACTACGCCGTCACCGTCTGCTGCTTCTACAAGGGCTCCCACGTCGGTGACGGCTACGCCGTCACCGCCTGCTTCTCCAACCAAGGCTCCGTCGGTTACGACGGAGCCCGGAGGTGGCGTGAGTGACGACGGTCAGAATTCGGTCACCGGTGACGGTGCCATCGAAACTGTCATCGACCGGGCAATGTCGCAACTCGGTGTCCGCTATTCGTGGGGAGGCGGAGACGCAAACGGGCCGACCGTCGGAATTCGTGACGGCGGAGTCGCGGACACTTTCGGTGATTTCGAAAATGCAGGCTTCGACTGTTCCGGAATCATGATCTATGCGTTTGCTGGTGTGGGAATCTCACTTCCGCACTACTCCGGGTACCAGTACACCGCGGGAAGGCAGGTTCCAGCCTCTCAGATGAAGCGAGGGGATCTGATCTTCTACGGGCCCAACGCAAGTCAGCACGAGGCGCTCTACCTTGGCAACAATCAGATGCTTGAATCCCCGCAGTCCGGCGATGTGGTCAAGGTTTCCCCGGTGCGTTGGGACGGCATGGTGCCCAATGTGACCAGGCTTCTCTAGCTCTTCTCCGTCGGCGGTACGGTTGGCTTCAGAGGTCGGCGAAAATCGTTGCGTACGTCTGTCTCCATAAGAGTTTCGCCGGGCGTGCGCGCGGACATGTGGGGATCGTGGGGTTGGCGTTATCGGGATTGGTGGAAGGGGCAATTGACTTTCGAGTCGCCGATGCTGTTCTCGATCAGTTTCTTGATCACCTTCTTAGTCGATGGTCTTTCGGAGGTGCTTCTGGCCAGACCACCGTTCGATTTTCAGGTCACCGACAGTTACTTCGGCGTGGCACATTTTCACTACGTGGTCTTCGGTACGGTTGTGTTCACCACGTACGCGCGGATCTACTTCTGGTTCCCTAAGATGACTGGCCGAGTGATGGATGAGTGGCTGGGCAAATGGCATTTCTAAGCGGCGTTCGCGGATTCCACATGACCTTCCTCGTGCAGCACTGGCTCGGCGTCGAGGGGATGCCGCGCCGCTAAGCGGATTACCTACCTTTGGACGACTTTGCGGTACTGAACTCCATCTCGACCGTAGAGTCCTTCGTCTTGGGTGCATTCACCATTCACCTTGCCGTTCATCTGGAACGTCTTCAGGAGCTACAGATTTGGTGAAGTCGTCACGGTCGACGATCCGTGGGGCAATGGCAATTCTCTCGAGTGGGCGACCAGCTGTCCGCCGCCACGCCACAACTTCACCGAGCCCCTATCCGCTCCGAGTGTCCGGCGTTCGAGATGCACCACCCACACATGGTGGAACGGATTCGGGCTGAAGCTCACACCGGAAGGTTCCATCCCACAACGAGCACACTGGCGGGAAACGGATCCGAGTGAGCCGTGTCGTCCGCAAACTACGTGTACGCAATATATGTCGCACGTATGACGGGAAGAAGTGAGGACACGAAGTCGCCATGAGTTCGTTCCCAATTTCGGTGATGACTGTGCCGGCGACGGATGAGACTGGCATGACCCCCATCAAGTGACCCGCAAGCTATGAGAATCCTTCCGCCCTGATCAAGGGCATGAAAGGCTGCAACTCATGGCTGGACGCAAACGGCACACGCCCGAACAGATCATCCGAAAACTGCGCCACGGCGACGAACTTGCCGCCACAGGCGCCGACGACGAGGAAATCGCCCGACAACTCGACGTCTCGGTGCCGACGCTCTACAACTGGCGCAAGCAGTATGGCGGCATGAAAGCCGACGACGCCAAAGAGTTCAAAGAACTCAAGAACGAGAACGCCCTGCTCAAGAAGCTCCTCGCCGAAGCCGAACTCGAAAAGGCTGCACTCAAGGAGATTGCTCGGAAAATTCTGGGTCAGGCCGTTCCGTCAACGGGTTGATTCCATTATCACTGGAAAATTCTGAGCCTGACCGCCAAACGAAACGCTGTCGTCATGCTCCAGGAAACGATGGGGCTCTCACAGCGTTTCGCCTGCAAAATCGTCGGGCAACCGCGATCCACCCAACGAAAAGCGCTTGCGAGAGACACCCCGGACGATCCGGACGCCGATCTGCGGAAGTGGTTGCGAGACTGGGCCAAAGCGAATGCCCGCAAGGGGTTTCGTCGGGCGTGGGCGGACTTGCGTGCCATGGGCTGGGTGATTAACAAAGAAGAAGGTTCAGCGTCTCTGGCGCGAGGAAGGGTTGCGGGTGAAGGTCCGCAAAATCCGCAAACGAGCCGACGCTTCGACCACCCCGATTGCCGAGGCACATGCACCGAAGGTGGTGTGGGCGATCGACTTCCAGTTCGACTTCACCACCGACGAACGGAAGTTCAAGATCGCGTCAATGGTGGACGAGCATTCGCGCCAGTCGGTGCTCAACATGGTCGAGGGATCCATCCCGGCAGAGGATCTCGTCGCCGCCCTGGAGAAAGTGTTCGCGCTCTGGGGCGGCCCGCCACAGGTGTTGCGGTGCGACAACGGACCCGAATTCATCTCCGAGGCGTTGCGGACGTTCTGCGAGGACCGACTGGGAATCGGATATGTTCCCCCTGGTCAGCCGTGGAAGAACGGCTACATCGAATCCTTCAACAACCGAGTCCGTGACGAATGCCTGAACATGAACGAGTTCCACAGCCTCCTCGAAGCCCGGGTGGTCATCGAGGACGGGAAGGAGGACTACAACACCCGACATCGGCATTCATCGCTGGCTTACCGCACTCCGAATGAGTACAGCTGCCAGCTGTATTCACACGCATTGATTCTCTGATAGCGAGTGGCTCACCAAACGGGGTCCTACCAAGACGACAGCCGCACTGACCGATTCGTTGTTACGCGAACTCTTACCGCGCTCACGTTTGTCGGTGCGGGCCTCGGTTGCCCTGCCTCGACGCTGCGCAAACTCCCGCTGTCCCGCGCATCGTATTCGATCGCCGTGGAGACTTCGCTTTCACACACGTGCACCTCGGTGATACCCCTGTCGGGTGGGATGCAAGTCGTTGAAGGATTGCCGTTTCCGGTCGTCTCATACAGTGAACTACTATCTCTTTTAGTAGTTCACTGTATGAGGGAGGGACATCGGCGATGACGAATTGGTCGCTCTGGCGTTGGATTACTGCGTCGGCAGGTGCGGTGGCAGCAGCGCTCATCGTCGGCGTCCCCACCGGGATAGTGCCGACTTCGTTCTACCAGCGGATGACTCCGGTGCTGTGGTGGAACTATCCGGTGTGGATCGCGAACGCGATATTGAGTGGATTGATACTCGCGACGTATGTGCGAACGCAATCCAGTTCTGCAGCACCCTCGCGCGTGGGCATTGGCAGCAATGCGCTGGCTCTGTTGGCCGTCGGCTGTCCGGTGTGCAACAAATTGGTGATCATGACTGTCGGTGTGACGGGTGCGTTGAATCTGTGGGCACCGATACAACCGGTCCTGGGGCTGATTTCACTGGCTTTGATGGCGGGCGCGTTTCGGCAGCGGTTGAAAGGTGAGCGGGCGTGCGGAGTGCGTACTTGTGTGTCGAAGGACTCGATCGGTACTGCGGTCCCCGAACGCTCCTAGTGCGCGATTGGATGTTGTCAAGAAGGATGGGACCCCAAGGAAACGGTCTCCTGTTGACGACGGTTGAAAACTAGTCCAGAAACGACGGGTGGTCTAGTTTTCAACCGTCGTTCACATCTCCTTCATCGCTTGGGTGATCTACGCCGCCTCTCTGCACGCGCGTGCTACTTCTGGTTGGCGCGATACCCGTGCCGCCTGGATAATCATTGCCGGTTTCGTCGCAATGCTGTTCAATCTCTTCATCATCAAGATGGATGTCTCCGGCCTCCATTCGTACGCGGGACTCAACTGAGAGCGAGCGGGTGAGAGTGGCGCGGGGGCATATGGATCAGGGGAGCCCCGCGCCTGCATGCCGGGGGAGTGGCGCAGCCATTCTGATGTGAGTGTGTGAACGTGGTGATCAAACTTGTCAATCATGCGCACTTCCTGCCCTTGCAAGGCGGAAGCCGTTGTGGCGCCGCGTCAGGGAGTTTCTTTTCCCGACATCCTGCGCGACACTCGAGTTCATCGTGTATCAGTGTCAACCTGATGTGGTCGCACCTGCTCAATACCGGCTGGCTTTCGAGTCGGTACGCCTCCGCGATCAACTCGGAGTCGGTCATCCCCCGCCGAACGTCCTGCATCATGACCTCCATGTCGTCTGTTCTCGTTTGCGTACCCGGCCTGTCCCTCGTTAATCGATGGGCTCGGTTTGCGCCTGGACCTGATTGATGCAAATAGATCGGTTCGGTTCAGGCGTGGGTTTTTGTGCACCCGTTCCTACCTCGTGCTGGTGGGTATCCCACGGAGCCTGACCAGAATGTTGAGCCCGACGAATGTGACCGCGCACGCAGGACGGCGCGTGCGGATCTCGGGATATCTTCGGGTGTAATTACCAAACCCTCCAACAAATGAGGTTGCCTCGATAGTGTTCGGTGTCCTCCGGGGTATTGACCTGTCGCCTAGAAGGCTCGGTGCCTCTGCCGAGGTCAATTGTCAAGCAGAGACACCGAGCCGCGTGCGCTCACATCCGACTGAAATCTGAGCAATGAACGCCGGAAGTCGTGATCACAGCGTGGCGAGAATGCCTTCCATCGTGGTGATTTCCTGGTTTTGCGCGCTGATGATGGTCTGCGCCATGGAGATAGCTTCGGGATACTGTCCGGAATCAACTTCAGTTTGCGCCATTGCGACAGCTCCGCGGTGATGGTCGATCATCTGAGCGAGGAACAGTTTCGCGGCATCGGTTCCCTGTGCATTCTGCAGCGCGGTCATGTCATCGGCGGACATCATCCCCTCCATCATTCCCGGCGTCATCCCCATGCTCTCTGAGGGCATCGGCATGTTCATGCTGGTAGAGGGTGTCATGCCTTCCATGCTGTGGGAGGTGGTCGGCATATTCATGCCAGAGGAGGACGAACTCTGTCCCCAGCTGGTCAACCAGGCCTGCAGCTGCTCGATTTCTGGGGCTTGCGCTGCCTTGATCTGTTCTGCCAACGTCGTCACTCGGGGGTCGATACCGTCTTTGGAGAGGAGCATGTCGCTCATCTGGACGGCCTGACTGTGATGCGGGATCATCTGCTCGGCGAATGTCACATCTGCCTGATTGTGAGTGCTCGCGTTCGCCGATGAACTGGATTCGGCACTCATTGACGTTGGCGTGGAGGTAGTTTCATCGGTATTGGAGCTGTTACATGCGGTGAGGACGAATAGTGCTGCAGTTGCTGCAGCACTGATTGCGAGGACCTTCTTCATATCGGGGAATCCCTTTCGCTGGGAGATCGGTTGTCGGGTCATGAGACGTTCTGTGAGGTGGACTTCGTAGTGCTGGGTGAAGGCCGGTGTTGATCTGGGGGAGAAGGGAGGCGTAGCCGCTTCAGCAGTAGTGCATTGACTGCGACGATGAAGCTGGACCCGGACATCGACAGCGCCGCGATCTCGGGGCGAAGTACAAGTCCGAGGGAGGGTTCGAAGACTCCAGCGGCGATGGGGAGGGCGATGACGTTGTACCCGACTGCCCATCCGAGGTTCTGTCTCATCTTGCGGAGGGTGCCTCGCCCGATTTGTAGAGCGACCGGTACGTCGAGTGGGTCCGACCGCATCAGCACGAGGTCCGCTGTTTCGATTGCGACGTCGGTACCTGCGCCGATGGCGATACCGAGGTCCGCTTGTGCGAGCGCGGGAGCATCGTTGACTCCGTCCCCGACCATCGCAACCTTTTTGCCGGCATTTTGCAGCTCGACGATCTTGGCGGCTTTGTCGCCGGGGAGCACTTCCGCGATGACGGTATCGATACCGAGCTGGCCCGCGATGCGCTGTGCGGTGGCTTCGTTGTCGCCGCTGAGCATGACGACTTCGACGCCCAAGTCGTGCAGCGCCGCCACTGCGGCGGCGGAAGTCTCTCGGACAGCGTCGGCGAGTGCGATCACCCCGACGCCCTGTCCGTCGACGGCAACGAGTACTGCTGTGCGCCCGCTGGCCGCGAGGTCGTCGCGTGTACCCATCAATGTGCCGAAGTCGACGTTTTCGGCGATCATCAGTTTGCGGTTGCCCACCGCCACTCGACGACCGTCCACCTCCGCAGCCGCACCATGACCTGGCACATTACGGAAATTTGTGAGGGGAAACTCCGGGGCGCCGCGTTCGGTCGCGTAGCGGACGATCGCGCCGGCGAGGGGGTGTTCGGACTCGCGTTCGACCGCCGCGACGAGGGAAAGGAGTTCATCGGTGCCGATACCGTCGACGACGACGTCGGTGACTTCGGGTTCACCCTTGGTGAGGGTGCCGGTCTTGTCCATCACTACCGTCTCGATGCGCGCCGAGGATTCCAGCGCGGTGGCATTTTTGAACAACACTCCTCGTTGAGCTCCGAGTCCGGTGCCGACCATGATGGCGGTGGGCGTGGCCAAACCGAGAGCGTCGGGGCAGGTGATGACAACGACGGTGATCGCGAACAGAAGCGCGGTCTGCACTCCTGCACCCGCCGCCCACCAGACGAGGAAGGTGCCGGTGCCGCCGATCAAAGCAACAAGGACGAGCCAGAACGCGGCCCGATCAGCGAACCGTTGCCCCGGCGCTTTCGAGTTCTGCGCTTCCTGGACCAACGCCACTATTTGGGACAGGGCGGTGTCGGCACCGACTTTGGTTGCTCGGACGCGAAGTGTGCCCGTCGTGTTGATGGAAGCCCCGATGACTGCGGATCCCGGTTCTTTGGATACGGGAAGGCTTTCCCCGGTCACCATTGACTCGTCGACTTCGGAAGTTCCGCTCTCGACCGTTCCATCGACAGGGACTTTGCCGCCTGGTCGGATCAGTAACAGGTCTCCGACGACAACGTCGGCGGTGGGAACTTCGACGGGTTCGCCGTCTCTCAACACGATTGCCAATGGCGGGGTCAGTTCGAGCAGTGTGCGAATCGCGTCGTTGGCTCCACCTCTGGCTCGCATCTCGAACCAATGTCCGAGCAGGACGAAAGCCGTCAGCACCGACGCGGCCTCGTAGAAGACCTCGCCGCCGCCGGTGAAGGTGACGGCGACGCTGTAGAGCCAACCCGCCCCGACGGCGACGGCAACGAGGACCATCATGTCGAGGGTGCGGGCCTTCAGAGCCCGATAAGCGCCGTCGAAAAAGATCCAGGCCGAGTAGAACACCACTGGCAAGCTCAGTATCAGGGTGAATACGTCGTCGCGGAGTCCGAACGGGGCGGGAACTGTGAATCCGAACATGTCGCGCCCCATCGGGGACCACAGCATGATCGGAATGGACAGAACGAGAGCGACGAGAAAGCGATTTCGCATGTCCCGGACCATGTCGTCCATCGACATTCCGGCGTGGGCGCCTCCGTGCCCCATCATGTCCTGTGCAGAGTGTTGAGCATGTGGTTCGTGCGCTGTGTGTTCGCCGTGAGGAGATTCGCCGGGGTGTTCGACCGGTGCGTCGGTTGATGTGTCGGCGTGGTCTGAATGAACGTGGTATTCAGAGGGCGTGGCGCTGGTGCTGTCGTTTGGTTCGGAGAGGGGGTCGCAGCTGTGGGAGGGCACTGATCGCCCTGCGCAGTGATAGCCGCAGTCCCGGATCCATTGGGACAGTTCGGGTATCGAGGTTGCAGCCGGGTCGTAGGTGACCGTGGCAGTTTGGTTGAGGACGTTGGCCTCAGCAGAGACGACGCCACGTCGGCGAAGGAGAGTTGATTCGACTGCGGCTTTCGATGTCGCCCACTGCAATCCTTGTACTTCGAGAACGGTGGTTCGATTCATCTCTGCGCCCTCTCGTTGTGACCGCCATTCTTGCGGCAGCGACTGTGCGGATACCTCGGTGGCATGTTCCCGTGTTGTGGCAGATCGTCGGCACCTCTGGGGCGTGATGTTGTGGGGTCCACGTGTGTCTCAATACTGAGCCTGCCGGTGGCGGATATGCCTTGGTTAGATGTTTGGTGAAGATTCGATGAAGGACCATGGTGTCCCAAGCAGTCGACGACTGCCCTCGTCCGTGATGGTGGTCCTCGTGAAGTGAAACCTTTGGATTCGTTGCGGGTGGACAGTGGGACCTCTCCCGCACATCGCGTCCGAAGAGTTCAGGGCAGACGGAAGGTCATCGGGGCAGTCGAATTCGGGATCAAATCAGTGATCGGAGCTTGTGGCATGACTGGTGAATCGTCGTAGGCGCAAACTGTTCGTGACGACGAAGATGGAGCTGAAAGCCATGGCAGCGCCGGCGATCAGCGGGTTCAACAACCCCAGCGCCGCCAGAGGCAACGCCGCCACGTTGTAGGCGAAGGCCCAGAAAAGGTTCCCTTTGATGGTTTTCAACGTCGAGCGCGACAGACGGATCGCATCTGCGGCGGAGCGCAGGTCGCCTCGGACAAGGGTGAGATCGGAGGCTTCGATGGCGACATCGCTGCCGGTGCCCATGGCCAGACCTAAGTCTGCTTGTGCCAGAGCAGCGGCGTCGTTGACACCGTCACCGACCATAGCGACTGTATACCCACGGCTTTGGAGGTCTTTGACGGCGCTTACTTTGTCCGCGGGCAAGACTTCGGCGATGACATCGGCGGCTTCGATCCCCACTTGTTTTGCGACGGCGACGGCGGCGCGAGCATTATCGCCGGTCAACAGGATGGGACGTAGTCCCAAGGTTCGGAATGCAGTGATGGCCTCTTTCGAGGTGTCCTTGACAGTGTCCGACACGACCACGATTCCGCGGATCGAACCGTCCCACGCAACCCACACCGGGGACTTTCCGTCGGCTTCCGCGTCGTGTGCGGCCACTTCCAGATTCTTGGGTGCGACGAGAGACCAGTCCTGCTCCAACCAGGTTCGCCGACCTATAGCAACGGCTCGGCCGTCTACGACACCGGAGACGCCTCGGCCGTCGTGGTTGGAGAAACCTTCGATTCTCGGCAACGGCCGGCCGTCAGCCCGAGCTGCAAGAGTGATGGCCTGCGCGATCGGGTGTTCGGAGCCGTCCTCCAACGCTCCTGCGACAAAAAGTAATTCGTCGATATTCTCGCCATCTGCGCCGACTGTCGAATCGACACTCATGCGCCCGGTGGTGACGGTCCCGGTCTTGTCGAGCACGATGGTGTCGACCTGACGGGTGGATTCGAGAACCTGGGGGCCTTTGATGAGAATCCCCAACTGGGCGCCGCGGCCCGTTCCGACCATCAGCGCCGTCGGTGTTGCCAACCCCAATGCACAGGGGCACGCGATGATCAGCACGGCAACGGCGGCGGTGAACGCCGTCACCATCGAGTGACCGGTCAAAAGCCACGCACCCAACGTCATCAGTGAGAGAACGATGACGACCGGGACGAAGATTCCGGAGATGCGGTCGGCGAGACGTTGGACCTGAGCCTTGCCGTTCTGTGCATCTTCGACCAGTCGTGCCATCTGAGCGAGCTGAGTGTCGGCGCCGATACGAGTTGCTCGAACGAGGAGTCGCCCTCCAGCGTTGACGGTGGCGCCGACAACGGCGTCGCCAGGGCGCACTTCGACTGGCACGGATTCGCCGGTCAGCATGGAGGCGTCCACCGCAGATGTGCCGTCGGTGACGATGCCGTCGGTCGCGATCTTTTCGCCGGGGCGTACGACGAAGATGTCACCGACCACCAATTGTTCGGTGGGAATTCGGATCTCGGTGTGTTCCCTCAACACCGCTACGTCTTTGGCTCCCATGTCCATCAGTGCGCGTAGGGCTGCACCCGACTGCTTCTTGGCGCGGGCTTCGAAATATCGCCCCGCCAGTATGAAGACGGTGACCGCAGCAGCGACTTCCAGATAGATGTGGTCCGCTCCGCCCTCCTGCTGTGGGAACAGGCTGAACTCCATCTTCATGCCGGCCATTCCGGCATGACCGAAGAACAACGCCCACAGTGACCACAGGTAGGCCGCCGACACCCCCACCGAGATCAGAGTGTCCATTGTTGCCGCGCCGTGTCGGGCATTCGTCAGTGCAGCGCGGTGGAAGGGGAGTGCGCCCCAGACGACGACGGGAGATGCGAGCGTCAAGGCCAGCCACTGCCAGTTCGTGAACTGCAATGGCGGGATCATCGACAATGCGACCACAGGCACAGTCAATGCGAGCGAGACGAGCAGTCGGGTCCGCAGTTGCGAAGCCTCGTCCTGGATTCGGGCGTCCACCCCGTCGGTAGTGCCGACCTCCCCGGACGAGCCCTTGGGGGCAGGCAAGGTGGCGGTGTATCCCGTTGCCTCGACGGTGGAGATCAAGTCTTCAGGTGCTACCGCACCCGTGAAATCGACCTTCGCCTTTTCGGTCGCGTAGTTCACTGTCGCGGTGACGCCGTCGATCTTGTTGAGCTTCTTTTCGATTCGCGCGGCGCAGGAGGCGCAGGTCATGCCGCCGATGACCAGTTCGACACTGTGTGCGGACTCGGCAGCGACGGTCGTGTTGTCCAGGGTGCTCATCAGATGTACCTCTCCTGACCTGCCTACGCTGGCGGTGTGGGCGCCCGGTCAGATGTTCGCGAGATGATAGTTGCCGGCTTCGTCGAGCGCGGCAGTTACTTGTTCCTCGGTCAGTGGCGCTGAAGCTGTGACGGTCACGGTGGAGACTCCTCCGGCGACGAGATCGATCTCGACCTCGCTCACTCCGGGGAGGGCGCGCAGCTCGTCCGTGACGGCGCCGACGCAATGCCCGCAGGTGAGGCCGGTGACCGCGAACGTGTTGTTGGTTGCAGACATGATGTCCTCCGTAGGGGTGGGCGCGGATGTCGTGGGTGATTTCTTCGTCGAGTTGCATCCACAGCCGCGTTGCGTCTTATCGAGTAGATTCGGCTGCGAGTTAGTCTGACCGCTCATGATTCCCTTCCCGTCTGGTACCCCAGGGGGGTACCTGTTTCTACTATACTCGCGTTAGGAGAAGGTGAGTCAAGGCTGCGCCTCGACTACTTCCGTCGGACATTTGGTCGGATTCTCCCTCGTGTATTCGCCCGCGCAGAGAACGTCGAATTTCGAGCGCCCGTGGAGTGTCGCCAGGTGTACACCGGAGCCATGGGCAGTTGCGCCGTTCGCGGGATTTCGATCCCAGTCCAGCGGCAGGGCAGAGGCCGGGGATTCCGGGACGCTGACCCGATGCCGGGGCGGCCACAATCTCACCTCGCCGAACGGGGTAGGAAGAGGCATCGAATGAGATGCCGGCCCAATCAGGTCGCGCCTCCCGTGCTGGTGTGATCGTGTGTTCGGACGTCTCCACGTGTCAGACGATGTAGCCCAAGCGGGTCATCATACCCGACTCCTGGTGATATCCGTTGTGGCAGTGGAGCATCCAGTCGCCCGGGTTGTCGGCGATGAGATCGACAGCGACAGATTCCATCGGACGAACGATGACTGTGTCCTTACGAGGGCCGACACCGCCGTCACCTTTGACCACTTGGAACGTATGCCCGTGCAGATGCATGGGATGCCACATCATCGTCATGTTGGTGAACGTGAGCCGGGCTCGGTCCCCTTCTTTGACGGTCAGAGGTTCGGTTTGGTCGTAGTTCCGACCGTTGATCGTCCATTGGTAGCTCATCATGTCCCCCCCGAGGTCTGCCACGAGATCGACACCGGTGCCATCGCTTCGCGGCAGAACGACACTTTCGGCTGCAGTGAACGACTCGACCGTGCCCACTCGACCTGCCAATTCCCGAGGGAGGAACGACGCGTCGGGCGCAGCGCCCGAGCCTGTACGCAGCAGCGTCCGAGCCTGAGCGTTCTTACCCTCGGCCGCGGCGACGAGCGGGAATACACCGTCCTTGACCGTGACGATCACGTCGTAGCGCTCACCCATGCCGAGGAGAAGCGCATCGACTTCTGTCGGTACGACCGGAAAACCGTCCGTATGGGTCACGGACATCACGTGATCGGCAAGGGCGACTCGAAAAGCGGTATCCGCACCCGCGTTGATGATGCGAATACGCACACGCTGACCGGGAGCGGCCGAGAAAGTTGTCGGTGCAGAAGCTATCCGCCCGTTGATCAGATAGTACGGATAGCTGACGTCACCCGCGTCCCCACCGAGCAGAGCGCTTGATTCTACCGAGTTAGGGCCACCCGAGGTGGCGGGCAGCGTGGTTTCGGCCGACCCGTGGTTCATTCCACCCATGCCAGGCATGTTGCCCATCCCGGATCCGCCCATCGAACCCATGCCGTTTCCGGACTGAAGGTCGGAGAGGATCTGTTGCGGACTCGTGCCGACTCCATCCGTCCAGTCGTCGAGAACCACGATCCATTCGGCGTCGTAGTCGACGGGCTCGCGGGGGTCGTCGACGACGATGGGGAGATACAGGCCGTAGTCGGTGTCGAGACCGACATGCGGGTGAGCCCAATACGTTCCCGAATGAGGTACTGAGAACCGGTATGTGAAGTTCTGCCCCGATTCGATGTTCGGGCTTGCCGGCATGGCGCCGTCCATGTCGTTGCGAAGCGCGATGCCGTGCCAATGCACCGATGTCTGATGATCGAGTCCGTTGTTGACGGTGATCGCCAACTCGTCACCGACATTCGCGCGAATCAACGGACCGGGAACACTGTCGCCGTATGCCAGAGTGCGCACCGTGATGCCGCCGAGATCGATATCGGCACCCTGCGGATTGAGCGTGTAGTCCACGGTGCGACCGGTATGCGGGCGCGCTGCCTCAGCGGACGTGATGGCATTCTTGTCGAACGGCGGGGGGTTCGGGTTGGACGATCCGCTGGTGGTGCATGCGGTCAACGCCAGGCCACCCGCCCCCGCCGCCGTGGCGGCGAGAAACGTACGTCGACTGAAAGCCGATCCTGTGAACGGCGCAATAGCCATGATTGTGATTGTCCTTGTCTAGTCGTTGTGGAGAAACGGAACTGATACGCCACCGAGCCCGGGGCGCGCGTGCGGCAGAGGTCAACGACTCTCGTGTCGACGAGAGGATCGATCCAAAGCTTCACTGCGGGAGCGATACTCGTCATCGTCGATCTCGCCGCGGGCGTAGCGCTCATCCAACAGATGCTGCGCATTCGTACCACGGAGTTCGCTGCGGGTACTGCGCCTGGGACGAAACAAAGCAAGTAGGGCCGCAATGACCAACCCCCAAAATGCGATCATCGCCAGCGCCATCAGAATCCAGCTGACCCAACCCATTCCATAACCCGAATTCTCGCTCCACCACATCATGTCCGTTCACTCTCCTCACCTTCGACAGTGCTCGCCGAACCCTCTGGGATCGGTGTGCTTTCTATGAAGATTCGCTGAAGAGGTGACCGCATACCGTGTATCGCGTGCGCAGCGGCGACTGAGCAGTCCACGATGGTGGCATGGACAGTACGTCAACACGGTCAACCGACGGGTACGCAGGTTTTCGGGCACTGGTCGTCGACGACGAACGCCCACTGGCCTCGATCATCTCGAGTTACCTCGAACGAGAGTCATTCGAGGTGAGTGTGGCCTACAACGGTTTCGACGCTCTCGCCCTGGCACGTGAGGTCGATCCTGATGTGGTGGTCCTCGATCTCGGGTTGCCCGGTATCGACGGCATCGAGGTATGCCGGGAACTTCGTACATTTTCGGATGCATACGTGGTGATGCTGACTGCTCGCAGTGAGGAAGTGGACACCATCGTCGGGCTTTCTGTCGGTGCCGATGATTACATGAGCAAGCCGTTCAGCCCCCGAGAGTTGGTAGCGAGGATCCGCGCGATGATGCGCAGACCCCGCAGCGGAGTCGCGCACGGTACAACTGCGAGAGCGGTAACCCGAGACGAGGAGAGTCCGCCAATGACGTTCGGGGTGCTCAGGATCGACGTTGCCGGGCGAGAGGTCTCGGTCGCCGAGAAACCGGTTCTGCTGACTCGGACGGAATTCGACGTGTTGGCGGCATTGGCCGCTCGGCCGGGGATGGCGTTCAGCCGTCGGCAACTGATCGAAGCAGTGTGGGGTCCTGCGTGGACGGGGAACGAACATCTTGTCGATGTTCATATCGGTCATCTGCGCCGCAAACTCGGCGATGATCCCGCCGCGCCTTTGTATGTCAATACCGTGCGCGGCATCGGGTACCGAATGGGTTCCGGAAAATGACTACCCTGGAAGAACTTTCGTCTCATCAGGGGCGTACCCGCCGAGGACTCGGTGTCGGCGTGCGTTTGTTGATGGCCCAAACGCTGGTCTTGGTGGCAGGAGCGGCCACCTCATGGGTCGTTGCAGTCACTGTCGGTCCGAGTTTGTTCCGCGAGCATCTGCGCCGCGCGGGCGTGCCTCCGATGTCTGAGGAGCAAATGCATGCCGAGCAGGCATATCGCTCGGCAACTGCGGTCTCGTTGTCCGTGGCGATCGGCGCAGCTGCGTTGTGCGCGCTGGCTGTGACCTGGTATCTCAGTCGTCGGCTGCAGCGGTCGGTGACTGCGGTGTCAACTGCCGCCACGGCAGTCTCGGCGGGAAACTACGCGGCCAGAGTCCCGCCGCCGCAGCTCGGTGACGACTTCGACGCACTTGCGACGGCCTTCAACGAAATGGCGGTCCGTCTCGAGTCTGCCGAGTCGATGCGTCGACGGTTGCTGGCAGATCTCGCGCACGAGATCCGGACGCCGGTAGCTGTTCTCGAAGCATTCATGGAAGCGCTCGAAGACGGAGTGGAAGCTCTCGATGATCACACCATTGCGATGCTCAGAGATCAGACCCGACGTCTGGCACGGTTTTCCGGCGACGTCTCGGCGCTGTCCGATGCCGAGACGAATCGAGCTGCAATCGAACCGACATGGACCAGACCTGAGGTACTGGTGAGCTCAGCGGTAGCGGCGCACGAAGAACGATACGACACGAAAGCAGTCATTCTGAGCGTGGACGTCCCCGGAAATCTGCCGTCGGTGTGGCTGGACCCGGAGCGCATAGGGCAAGTGTTGAGCAATCTGCTCGACAACGCACTGCGCCACAGTCGATCACAGAGCACAGTGAAGGTGCGGGGACGGGTGAAAGGGGATCGGTTCATCCTCACACTCACCGACGAAGGCGATGGAGTCGCCGCCGAGCACCTCCCCTATCTGTTCGAGCGTTTCTATCGCGCCGACGCAGCACGCGATCGTGCTCACGGAGGGGCAGGGATCGGACTGTCCATCGCGAAAGCACTCGTCGAAGCACACGGTGGACAGATCACCGCCGCGAGTGACGGAGCCGGGCAAGGCACCACCTTCGTTATCGCGTTGCCAGTACATCGTCCGAAAGGGCGGCACATCGACTGCCGGGGAACTGTCGATGCGTGACATTCGACGCGACATTCGAGGTAATGGAAACGCTCCGGGAACACCCACTCACCCCGCCGCTACCGGCACACCTGGTCAAGAACTCGTGAGGTGAACCGATCAATGACGATTCAAGAGACCAGAGCGCAGAGGTGACCCGGCCCGGGGACTTACACTTCGATCGCTGTGACGTAGGCACTCGCGCACACCGAACCCGAGACCAGGAACCAACTACTCAGGCTCTCCCCTGAACTGTGATACCGCACGGTCACGTCGTTTCCCGCGGTGATGGGAGAGCGATATTCGAGAATCGCTCGGTAGGGGAGTGGATTTCGGGGTCCGGCCCAATCTCTGATCAGGTCTTCGACAGGCTGCCAATACGTGGCGTTGTTGACGTGGTTGAACGGATCGATATCGCTCGATCGTAAGACGAATGTCGTTTCCTCCCCATCGCCCGGATGAGCGGTGTGCCAGGGTTTCCACTTCAATCGGTGATCGTTGGCGGTCGAACCGAGTCCGGCCATGAAACTCTCTTCGATCCTGGAAGGCATCCCGTTGACCGGATTGAGATTTATCCAGAATCCTTCGGTCTCGATCAAGCCGCCGCCGTCGGATTCGATGCGGACACGCATCGTGCACCACCTGCTCGACAACCCCGAGCACCATCTGCGCATGCGCACACGAGCCGGCCAGCTGACCGGACGAATGACATCGATGACTGTGCGGCGCACGACCCACACCGGGTGGGCAGCCGCTGCGCCGCTCGCATCGAGATCGTCGAAACCGATGTCCTGCAGATAACGTGCAACGCCATCGAGTCGCACCGTCCCGGAGACGTCGATATCTCCCGTCCGTACCGGCCGAGAGGTTTCGAACACCGCGCCATTGGTCGGCAAATCCACCAGGCGGTGGTTGCGCATCGCGTCAGCTTCCATTTTGCAGATCCCTTAGATGTGATTGTTCGCTTCGATACTTTGCACACCCTTGCTGCAACGTAGTGCGATCCCTACGCCCAGTCCCGCATCAGCCGCCGGGTCTGCCGCAGTCGTACCCAGTAGTCCGTGCCCGGTCTCCGAACATGGTGAACAAGGAGCCTATCCAGTCTCGCAAACTACTACACTGTCCGCGCGATTGCCGGTTGACGTTCGATGTCCTTTCCAGGTCCTTCTTGAGTGTGCCCAAGATCGTTGCGGCACCATGGAATTCCCATATTCCTCGGCTCGGCCTCGAAGCGCCTCGTCTCGCCGCAGTGCCCACCCGCGCGTTCGCGCTCGACCTCTACCTACTATCCAGGTTCGTAGTTCAGCTACTATCGACCTTAGTAGTTCGGTGGGCATCCGCGCCAACCGAGAGATTGGGGCGACGGTGAGCAAAAAATCAACCAAAACCCGCGCGAAACAGCGGTCTACGACGCAGAGTCGAGCCCGACGCGCCACGTCACCGAAGCGGAACCCCACTTCACGACCGCACGACGAAGTCGGCACAACACCCCGTGCTAGGCCCAGTCCGGCCGGTAGTGCCGTGGAAGAACTGGCCGCAGCGGCCGCAGCGGCGTATCTGAGTAAAGCAGCGCCGACGCCAGCCTCGGCCTTGGCTCAAGCACCGCCGGCGCCGGCCATCGCCGAAAAGGCGATGCCCACCAAGCCATCGGGCACTGAACGCGTTGCCCGGCCATTGGGTGACGACGAGTCGACCGCTGCAACGGAACTCGCTGCGCCCGGCGGTGGGTGCGCTGAAGCGTTCACGCAGATAGAACCACAGGGGCTCGCAGCAACGTACTGGGGAGAATCGCCCGAGGTTACTTCCGATCTGTCGATTCTGTTCCGAGGAGCCCGCAACAGCCCGGGCAGCGAACCGGAACGTTTCGAGAGGGTCACCCACGTCAACGGTGTTCCAGCGGGGGAACGCTTCGCGGTGACTGCGAGAATCCGCGGAATCGCCACTGGTAGTTGGACTGTCAGTGCCGAGCGCATCGAAACTCCGGACGACACCACCGGGCAGTTCGACATCGCAGCTCCGCAGACCGCCACGGCCTGGACTACCGCAGCGCCATTGGTGCACGGGCCCGGCGTGCGACTCTGGACGTGGCCGCTGTTGGTCGGTTTGGGTGCAGTGTTCGCCATCGTCATGCAGGCACTGCTCTTGACCCGTATGAGCGAGAACGCCACTGCGGCAGTTCTCATTTCGATCCTCGGCTGCCTTCTCGGCTACGTGGGTGCGAAGCTCTGGTACTTGGCACTTCACCGCCAGAGCCTTCGAAAATTCGTCTCTGCCGGCGCATGCATACAAGGATTTTTGGTGGTGTCGCTCGCGGTATTGGTGCTCGGCGGAGCAGCCTTCGGTCTGGGCGTCGGTGTGTTACTGGACATGACAACGCCCGGGTTGTTTCTCGGGATTGCGATCGGGCGCCCGGGATGCTTTTTGACAGGATGCTGTTCGGGTCGACCTACCAGGTCGAGATGGGGAATGTGGGCTTCGGACCGGACTCTCGCGGTGCGCCGAATCCCCGTGCAACTGATCGAAGCGTTCGCAGGCTTGATCATCGGCCTCGCGACACTGATTTTCGTCCTCTACGGCACCGAAACGCCCTATGACGGAGCAGTATTCGTTGTCGCCGCGGCTATCTACACGTGGGTCCGTCAAGGGTTGTTCCCCTATCGTGCGGACCCTCATACACGGCGCGGGCGGCTTCTGACCAGCGCGGCATGCGGAATTGTCATCGTCGCGACGATTCTGCTGGGCGTGGTGTGATCGTGACCCAGAGTAGTAGCCTTTTGCGCTTTTCTGCCGATGCCACGTGCGCAGAAGGTGAGTCTCACGAAAATTGGGATGGCCACGAATCAAGTTTCGCGCGGGATCTGGCCAATTCGATTGGCGCCGCGTTCGGTGCATGAGGCCGGTTCAGTTCGAGGAGGGGGTGAACCGGCCTTGAGCACTGGCCCCCTGCGGGCCGGACTCCTTGTTCGTCCACGACCCGGTTTCGCACTGTTTCAAGCACCTGCTGCGCATGAAGCCATCGCCATCGCACCCAGTAGCGCCAGAAGAGGCGCCGCAGGTAGGACGATCGCCGTTCCGCAGGCAGCAAGGGTGCGGAGGTAGCGAATGGGCGCCGGGTGGTGGGTGCGGTGGGAGGACAGACGATCAAGTCGCAACGCCAGGCAATCCTGCGCTATTCCCAGAGCCGCCACGGGCACCTCGTGAGGTGTCATACTGCAGAGTGCGCGGTGCACGGATTCGCGCCCATGCTGACGAACGGCTCGGGAGTCGGCTTCGATTTCCACCAACGCACGGACCAATGGGGGCGAAGATCGCATGATCGGAAGCCACGGAAACGCGTAGGCGAGCGTTTGAGCTGCGCTGACGAGCAGATGGTGCCGCCCCGTGATGTGTGCTCGTTCATGTGCGAGTACTGCAGCAAGAGCCTCGGTGTCGAGTTGATCTCTCAATCCGTCGCTCGCAACTACAAGCGCGGGGCGCCCAGCGATACTGTAGGCGAAGGGCACAGAAACCGGGAGCCAGAGCAGTGACGAGGACCGTGCACCCCCCAGAATGCGCAGCAACCCGAGGTGCTGCTGGTGTAGCTCGCGGCGAGTGCGGGAGAAGCTGAACAGATGGACGGTGCCTCGCACCGCCCCGATGACCAGGGCTGACCCACCGAGTACACCCACCGCCGTCTCGAGCCTGGCCGGCGCGTCGTCGTGAAGGGCGAGCCAACAGCTGTGGGCGAATTCGATCAGCGACGAGACACCACCGTGACTGGGTAAAAGGCTCAAGATCACCGGGACACTGATACTCACTACAGTTCCGAGTGCCAGAGCGCCCCACAAGACGAGGACGACATGCGGATCAACGCCGCGACGCATCATCGATCCGAGGAACAGCGGGGAGAGTGCGGCAACGAGAAGGCCACCGACCGCCCACGCGAGGACGGCTGTCACTTCTTGCCTCGTTCACGCAATCCACGCGCCAGGATCTTCGATTCGACGTCGGATGTCCCGCGAACAAAATGCAACAGGACCCCGGTCGGGTCTCCGGTGGATTCGAGAAGTGCGCGCAACCCGTCAGCTGCCGCTTCCTCGCGGCTTCGCGTGGCTTCGTACCAGTACGCGCGCCCGTTTCGCTGACGATGCACCCAACCTTTGCGATGAAGATTGTCCATGACGGTCATCACCGTCGTGTACGCCGGTTCACGGTCGTCATCGAGGCCGTCGATGACGTCGCGCACACGGACCGGTTCGGTGGAGCGCCACAGCACATCCATCACCAGCGCCTCGAGCTCTCCCAGACCTTGCATTTTTCCTCCTCGTAGAGCTGCATTCGTCACCGCACCGTGCGAGTGCCCAACCTGCAACCTCCGTCGCTTTCGTACGGGGCCCAACCAGCGCTGTCGGTGATTCGTCGGTCACAGTGATGTGGGACCGCTCGATGAGGGTGTCGTGTCGACTCTGCACGCTGGAGGTTGCCGAGACGGCGAACCGAAGCCCTGTAGAAATACTATCTGTTCTGCTTCCCGTCGCCGCCCCGATACGGCGGCGGTGTCTGGCGACCTCCTCCCGTGACGATCTGCCGAACCCCTGTCAGCTCTGACAGTGTCAAAAGGTTTATCCAGCACTTTCGCGTCGACTACGGGAGAACGTCTCGCGCGGAGCTTCTGTTTGCGATTCAGCATCGTTTGCCGGCAGGGCGACAGGTCTTACAGCGCGCTGCCTTCCGACCATCGGTCCCACGGCACACTCCAGTCGCCGTTCTGCCACAATTCGAGAGGGGCGCCGCCGGTATTGCGTATCTCCACGACATCTCCGGGAAGCGAAAAATCATAGAACCATTGAGCATTGGCGCGACTGAGGTTCAAGCAGCCGTGTGAAACATTGGTATTGCCTTGCGCCCAGACTGTGTCTTCGAGTTCGTGAAGGTAAATTCCGTCGGTGCTTATTCGGGTGGCGTAGTTGATTTTTTCCTTGTACCCCAGCCGGGAATTGACGGGAAGTCCGTAGGTCGACGAGTCCATGATCACGGGGTTGGCCTGATCGAGGACGGTGTAAATGCCTGGTTGGGTCCAGAAGGAGATCGTTTGGCCGTTGACGAGCTCGGTTCCTCCCATGCCCATCGATGTCGGCATAGTGCGCACAGTTTTGCCGTTGCTCGTGACCGTCACTTGCTTGGTCGTATCGTCGGCGACGGCGATATGCGAGTCGCCGATGGTGAATGCAGTCGTGGCGTCTTCCTGTCCGAACAGTCCGCCACCGAGCGGGACGCCGAAGACCGCAGCCCGGACCGTGACCTCGGTGCCGGGGGGATAGTACGCACGAGGTCGCCAGTGAACATTCTGGTCATCCACCCAGTACCACGAGCCTTCGAGCGGCACCGACGTTTGCACAGTCAGGCTTTTCTCCGCCGCTGCACGATCGAGGATCGGCTCGTCGAAATGCGTGACAATAACGATCCCTACCCCGAAAGTGCCACCATCTGTGAGGAGGTTACCCCCGGCCGTCACGAAGGATGGTTTGGTCAGGTTCCGCGGCTTGACTGTGGAGAAGGTGCTGGACTGATCGAGACGTGAGCCATCGTTTTGGGTGGCTGACGCTGTCATCGTGTAGGTCTTCCCGTAGTCCAAGGACGCGCCGGGTTTCCACACCTGCCGGTCAGGGGTGAAGATGCCATCGACCACAGCCCCGCCCACTTCGGTGAGCACTACCGAGTCGAGCCTCCCGCCAACAGATTCCACCGTGACCGGATCAAGGGGGTTGACGGTATCTGTCCCCCCGGAAGGAGTCATCACCAGCGCGGAGACAGGAGAGTCGTTCTCGGCGGGCGCACCCGTGTCACTCGGTGCGGACTGCGGTGCTGTGGAGGTGCATCCTGTCAGCGTTGCGACCATAAGGACAAGGACGACTAACCCTGTATGCCGTGTTGAGGCCATAATTGTTCCTTCACGTCAGTGGGTGGGGAGCGCCGACGAAGACAGTGATTCGCAAGGGACGCAAGTAATCAGATGGAAGATCAGAGCGGACAACGAGAAGAGAGGCTTCGACGGACAGGCCTAGCCACTCGCCAGTTTCCGGATCAGTTCTGTTGCAAAAGTGCTTGCATCGCGGTGATCTCGGACTGCTGTGCGGCGATGATATCGGTAGCCAATTGCTTGGCGTCGGCGTTGTCGCCATCGGATAGTTCCGATTGGGCCGTCGCGATCGCGCCGGAGTGATGTTCAATCATCATCTTCAGCCACGCGGTGTCGAAGTCCCCATCGCGCAACCCCTCCAATTGAGCGATCTGCTGCTGGGACATCATTCCTGAATCAACCCCGCCGTGGTCCATTTCATCCATGGAGTCCACAGGGGAGGTGGCGTCGGACGTAGGTTGACCCCATTGTTCGACGAGCGCTGCAATCTGATCCATTTCGGGCCCGCGAGCGGTTTGGATCGAAGCGGCGAGTTCGAGTATTCGAGGATTGGTGGTGCGACTGTCAACCATCTTTGCAATCTCGACGGCCTGTGCGTGATGTGGATACATCATCGCGACGAACTGCATATCCGCGCTGTTGGCGCCGTTGGGCTGCGAGGCCGCGGAGGAGTTGGACATGTTTCCGCTGTCGTTGCTCGACATTTGGCTCATGTCATGGCCGCCGCAGCCGGCGATCAGCATCAGACCGACGGCAGACCCCGCTGAGACTGCGATACGTGTGGAAACAGCACGTGTAAGCATCATATTTTTCTCCTGGAATGTGTTGTTGTGCAAAAAATTTTTCTGGGGAGGGGCCGTCGACCCGGATGGTCAGTAGTTCCACTATGAGCGTCTGTCGTATCCGCAGCGCCGACAGTTGGTTGTGTAGGGGCAAGGTGTCGTGCACGATGCACGTCTGCGGCAACAGGGGAACGTGCAACCCTCCACTCACGCGTGCCGGTATGATCCTTGTCTTCGCGCTCGATGACGACTGTCGCGGTGATCAGCGTGGTGTCGTGCGCGCCGGGCAGGACCAGCGAGGTGACGGTGGAACCTGCAATCAGAAGGTTGCGGTGATCAAGACAAGCGACAGCAGGGGATGAGTGGTTGAACAGACTGCAGGCCAGAGCCACCGCTACCGGTTCGTCACCCTGCGTATGCCGTAGGAATTTCGAAGGCCTGGGCGCGGCCAGTGCGCGGGTGCGACAGAACTGGCAGGGGTGAATGAACGAGTAAGGGGAGATCATCGCAGCTTCCGTTCCTATTGCACGGTGACAGTTCACTGGACGTGAATATCTCGTCAGTTCTCCCCCATCAGTTCACTTCGGGGTAGACGAAGGTGCGGGTGATGAGATGTTTTGCATCGCTTAGTGTTTCGGAAACTATTCGTCCAGTTTGGTCGAGGTCGAGCAGTACGTTCATACCCGCAGCCGGATAGCCCAATGCCAGACGGAGTTGCCGTCCGGCGCTGGGTAAGCGCACCGCGATGGGCGCAGTCCCGTCCGCATACGGCTCCTGGGCGAGGAAGAACTCGCTGGACAGACTTAGTTGCTGAGGTTCGGGTCCGACGTTTGCGGCATCACTGGTCACCGATTCGTAAAAGGTCAGATTCTTCTGAGTGCGGGTGATATCTACGGCTCGAGCGAGATCGGTGTCCCCGGACTGAACAGGCCATGGAATTAACATGCTGACCGTCCCGCCCAGCCACCCTGTCGCCGCGGCCTCGAGCGTGAGCATGCTTTCACCCAGTGGCCAATCGGCTTGCGCCACGAAGCATCCGGATCCGCACCCGCGCAAGGGAAGGGAAGTGTTCTGCCCGCTCGCCCGCAGTGCGCCGATCAAGGTGTATTCCTGGTCCGGTTCCTGAGCGTAGTAGTCGACGCGGCGCGGAGTCGACAGTCGAACCACCAGCTGCCCTTCGCTGGCGGCGACGCTCACCCCAATCTGTCCAGCCAATGTTCCCAGCGGCAGAACCGGACCGATGGCTGCAGGTGGTCCCGGCTGGGCGGGTGAATTGGCAGGCGCCGTCGAGACTAATGCAGCACTGATGGCGAGCACGGAGATCAGGAGGATGCTCTCGATACGAATCTGATTGCGCAGTTTGCCCACTTGTTCAGTTCTGCGCATCGTCCGCCGTGCAGATATCGCCACACCCGAGGCGGCGATGACGAAGAGTAGTTTGACCGTCAGAAGTTGCCCGTACGGGGTGGAAAACATTGCGGCAACGGGGATCAGCAACAATGCCGAGATCGTACCGGTGGTCACGACGACGATGAAGGTCCACAGCGCAAGTCGTGTGTAACCGGCCACGACCCACCGAACCGGGGCATGCTGACCCCGCCACGCGAATGCAGTGCGAACCGTGTGGAGCAAAGCGCCGACCCAGATTGCCGCTGCCGCGAGATGAACGGCGGTGAGAAACGCGCCCCATCCGGGAGCGACGACGTTTGCGTGCGAGCGCAGCCCTTCGGCGGCAATGACCAGCAGAAGGGCTGCGCTCGCAAGTCTGGGGCTCCCCGCGGCTTTCAGCGCCAAGGCCAACATGAGCCCACACGTCTCTACGAGCAAGATGATGCCCGCACGTTCTTGCCATAGCGCAGCAACGCTGGACGAAGCGGCGAGCGAAACCATAAGGCCTGCAACACCTACCAAAGCAATACAAGCGCCGGCCGGAAACCAGGTGCGCAACTTCTTCAACGAAGGGTTCTCGGCGTGCGGTACAGACGACAATCTCTCCGCGACAAGTGTCCCGAGCGCGAGGGCGAACCCGACGAACAGCAGCCACCGGAGCACGGTTTCCGTCCACGAGGTCGAGGCGCTGTCGTCGCCACCGCCACCGCCGCTGTCGGTCAAAGCGAGGCCGACGGCAAACCGAAAGTCTTCCTCGACGAGGTCACCATCTGCGCCGATCACTTGCCACCGGACGGTGTAGGTGCCCGGCGACGGAGCATCCGAGAGCCGGGAAGTGATTGCACGGCCACCTTTGGACGACTCTGCTGCCTCCATCGGGCTCTCACGGCCTGCGCCGTCCAGGACTTTGATCGCATCGGTCCCGGCGGTGACTTGTTCGTTGAAGATCAGGGTGATGGCTTGCGGAGGCTCGGAAACGGCAGTCTCCGAGCCAGGTTCGGTAAAGAGCAGCGTGGGGTGAGCGTTGGCGATGCCGGCGCCCAGAACCACAAGGACTCCCGCAACGAGCACAAGTGTGATGCTCTGGAACATTCGAACGAACAACGACATGTTCAGGTCAGTTCAAGGCATACAGAGACTGAGAAGTCGCCGCGTACGCGCTGTCGTAACTCGCCGCAGTCAACGCTTCGACTGCTCCGACATTAGCGCGCTTCTCCCAGCCTTTTCCCTCCCTGCTCCGCCAGGCGAATCCATCTTGATCGACCCCCCACAGTGCATCCGAGGAGCCCGCGATCAGCACCATGGACGGCGCTCCAGCGAACTTTGTGAAGGTGCGCCCGTCGTCGCTGCTGTACTGCAGCCCTGACGAGGTGACAGCCCATGTCCCACTCTCGGTGAGAGCGAGGGACGCCACACCCAGGGCACCGCCGGATTCCCACGACTTTCCCTGATCCTTCGACACCGTGACACCTCTGGCCCCGTCGAAGCCGACGAGTGTCGTGCCATCTGTAACCAGAGAATGAAAGTCGACCTGTCCCGCGAGCGAGCTATCCGTCCAGGTTCGGCCGCCGTCGTTGCTGGTGCGTAGGCCAAGTGGGTTGGCTGCGGTACTGGACGGTCCCGGGTGCCCTGAGGAAAAGAGCGTGTCACTGCCCGCCACGCCCGCCAACCCCATCAAATCGTCGTCGGAATCACCCACTCGCACTGTGTCGCCCGAATCTCCGATCGCGAACAGTCCGCGATGCGTACCCGCCAAGATGGTGCCATCGGCGTTGATATGCAACCCGTGCAGATGGTCAAGTTCGGGTGTGAGCTCCACCCCTGGTATGGGCGGGACGATGGACTGGCCGGCCTTGTCGTCGTTTCCCTGCGTCGAACAAGCCGCAAGAGAAACGGCGATGAGAGCGGCGCCGACGAGCCCCACGATTGGGGACGTTCGCGCACGACGACTATTGGGCATCTGGGTGTCTCGTCCTGTATTCGAAGGGATGGCAACATTTCCGGGCGACTGGTACCTTATCTACTAAGATGCATAGTAGATGAGGGTGTTGGCTGGCTGCGAATTCACCCCCTGCAATGGTCTAGTGCAAGGGAAATGCTCGCCGTCGAAGCCCCTGATCTGATACGGCAGGGAGGTGCAATTGGTCTGGTCCCACGCACGGGTCGACGGGATGACGGCGCATCGCGTCATTGGTGGCGCAACCGGCGGTGGGCAGGAAGTTTGAACACAGGGCGGGTGCAGCGGTACTGCCTAGCCCTGGTGGCAGGAATGATTGAGAGTTCTTCTCGTGTGGTCACTTACCCGGAGATCTTGCAGTTGGCGAAGCGCCCATACAGACGGGATGCTGCTCAACGTGCCTTCGTGTGTGCCACTGCTGCACTACACCGTAGCCAGGGCAGGTCCAATCGATTGTCGCCCACCATGGAGACGACGTGATTTCGCGTCTGGCCCACTACGGGCGACGAGACCAGGGGAATCTCGTGGGCACAACTAATCCGGTTGGTCCAGGCCGTCGTGACTATGCGACCCACGGATACATCAGCGCAAAGGACTTGTACCTCAAACGCCTCAAGCGTATTGAGGGTCAGTCGCGAGGGCTGCAGCGAATGGTTGAAGAAGAAAGGTGCTGCATTGACATCCTTACCCAAATATCGGCGATGAAAAAAGCGCTGCATGCAGTAGCTATGGAATTGCTCGAAGACCATCTCAGTCATTGTGTCGTCGATGCCGCCGCAAGAGGGGGCGCCGAATCCGACGCCAAGATCAGGGAGGCCGCCGAGGCGATCAGACGGCTCGTGAATTCGTGAGGACCCTCCCATCTGATGTCCGAAACGATCTACTAGTCGGTGGGGCGGAATTTCGATGCCGTTTTATCGAAAGTCATTTACTTAGAATGTAGTTACGATCGAATCATGTTTTTTGAATGCGGGAGCGGGCGGCACATAGGGAAGCACTCCGCATGTTCCGTATTCCGGAGCGATTTCTGCTCGCCACAACCGGGATCCGAGGTCCTCGACGGGAATCGAGTTCATGATGAGCGCGTGCGGTGGCAGTCCCCACCGGGTGGGGATCGCCGAAGCATCATGGTGGCGCACCCGGGCTTATCGTGGGCCTGGGGTATCTGACGGTGATGGGCTCGTCGTGGTGGTGCTCGGTGTCGAGGATCCGTCACTTATGTACAGGGTGATGGTGGAGCCCGGAAGTGCCGCTCCCGACGGAGCTGTCGCGGTTGCTGTCCCTCTCGCGCTCGGACTTGACGTGAGGGAGACCGTCACTTTGAACCCGGCGTTCTGCAACAGAGATGTTGCGGCGGACTCGGTCATCCCGACCACGTCGGGTACCTGATCCCCGGCCGAACCGCGAACATATTTCTGGTCCAGCGGGGGTAGCGTGATGGGTCCGAAGTTGCTCGCGATCGGTCCCATCGCGTTGTACCACGTTCGGGCAGGTTCATTGCCGCCGTACAAATCGTCATTGGTGAACTCGTTTCGCTTGTGCACTGGCACCGACACTGAATTACTATCATGCATAGTAATTCATGTTCTCGTTCTTTCACCCCGCCGAACCCGGTACATGCCTCTGAAGAGTGCCGAAGCGGCGAGAGAAAGCACGATCGCAGACAACGCGAGTTCCGGAATCGAACCCACACGTGTTGCCAACGTGAGATCGGAGCGAACGGCGATCTCGTCGGTCAATGCTTGTGCTGTGAAGATCTCGCTCTGTTGACGCACCACACCCGCTGGCGTGATGATTGCGCTGACACCGCTGGTTGCTGCGATCAGCACACTGCGGCCGTGTTCGACCGCCCGCACCCGCGACATGGCCAGCTGCTGAAAGGTCATCTCGGTCCGGCCGAAGGTCGCGTTGTTGGTGGGAACCGCGATGACGGTGGCTCCTGCCTTGACGGACTCGGTCACCAGATCGTCGAAGGCCACCTCGTAACACGTGGCAACAGCTACCTGAATTCCGTTGAGGTCGACGACGCCGTTCCCGTTCCCGGCAACGAAATTGCCCGCAGAATCGGCATATGACGACACCGCACTAACGATCGATCGGAGCGGCAGGTACTCCCCGAAGGGCACAAGCTGCCGCTTGATGTGTTGCTGCCCAGGGCCGTCCGTCGGATCCCAGACCATGGCACTGTTGATCGATGTTCCTGGCTCGCCCTGCAGGACCGTACCGACCAGGATCGGGGCGCCGATAGAACGGGCTGCTCGGTCCAGTCGATCCGCCGCATCCCGATTCGTCAAAGGATCTATATCCGAAGCGTTTTCGGGCCAGATGACAAGTCGTGGCCGGGCTGCTCGGCCCGCTGTGACCTCAGCTGCGAGTTGTTCGGTGCGGGCAACATGATTGTCGAGCACAGCTCGGCGTTGGGCGTTGAAATCGAGGCCGAGTCGCGGCACGTTGCCCTGAACGACGGTCGCAGTGACGACCTCGTCAGGGGCGGCACCGGGAGAACCGGTCACCAATGCACTCACAAAGATGAGGACGATGCAAGCGCCACCTTTCGCCAATGCTTGCCATCGAACATTCAAGGGCCCAGCCAGTGACCAGGCGATGAGTGTTCCGATCAGTGCAGTCACGAAGGAAAGACCTGGCGCCCCCGCGATCGAAGCCAACGGCAGCAGCGGGCCGTCTGCCTGCCCGAAGGCCAAACGCCCCCACGGGAAACCGCCGAACGGAACTCGGCTACGAAGTGCTTCTGCGGTGACCCATGCACCCGCAATCCACACCGGGGAAAGCGGAGCGTGGCCGACGGCCACCGCCAGTACGCCGAACACTCCGAACGCGAGCGCTTCAATCGCCGCCAACGCCAACCAAGGCGTTGCACCCACGTACGCTCCGACCCATGGCAGCAAGGGAACGAAGAATCCCAGTCCCGCGGCATAGCCGAATCCGAAACCCGCACGGAGACTGCGCCCCTGGAGAACGACGGTCAGCAGGGCGATGGCTACAGGGGCGAGAAACCACAGCGTGCGCGGCGGAAAGCTGAGAAACAGCAGCCACCCAGCGCCCACCGAAAGAGCGAGACGCAAAGCGATCCCACCGTGGTGCCGTTTGGGGCGACCACTCTTCAGGCATGCATCTAATTCACTGTCGGCAGTGATCGCACGGTCGACCGAAAGGACCCTCACAGGCCCGCTCTCGTAGAAGGAGAACTGCGCTGGTCAGTCAACAATTTCTCACAGAGATCGTCGAATTCGCCGCCCCAGCCGGCATGATCGGTCCGCGCGAGTCCACCGAGTTCGAGATCAGCCTGCTCCGGTCCCGTCCCCGGGCGTAGGCGGATCCACACTCGCCGCCTCCTGATCACGAGCGAGATCAGAAGTCCGAGCATCATCGTGATCGCAAAGACGAGAACCCACTGTTGCGCAGGGTCGTACGACACCTGCAGATTGGCGAATTCCTTGGCGCCGTCGAACCGAACCTGTGTTCCATCGGTGAGAGTCCGCGTCTCTCCAGGGCGGAGGTTCACACGATCTTGTTTGACCAGCCTTCCTTGGTTGATCATTTCCTTGTTCAACGAGAAGATCGATTGCGGGATGCCGGTGTCCAGACCCGTATCGCCCTTGTAGATGTCGATCGCGACCGCAGGGTCACGCGCATCGGGAAACGACGAAGTCAGAAGCGTCCCGCTGAAGGAAGCGGTCGGCGCGAAGAGTCCCTCGATGGCGATCTGATTCTTCCGGCGCTCGTCCGGATTCGGAAACGATCCACCTGGCGGATCGAACCGCAACGCCCCACTGCTCAGGAACGTGACCGCATCGTCCGGTTGAAACTGCATCGTCTCGGTACGGGACTGTCCGTCGGGAAAAGTGACGGTGAACTGCGGCGCGTACCCATGGCCGGTCAGATAAACACGGGCACCGTCGGTACGCAGCGGTTCGTTGACTCGAAGACGGTAGTCTTTCCAGGTATTGGTCGCGATGTCCTGCCCGCTCTGGTATGAGATGTTGGAGGTGAACATTTCGGCCTGACCAGTATCGAGATAATCTGCGGAAAAGTCGTTGACCTTGATGCAAAAGGGCGCGAGACCCGTGCCGTCAGTTGCACTTCCCGCGCGGAACGAGTCGTACACGGCAGGTGACGTATTACAGAAACCGGGGCCGCCGTCGGCAATGACGATCACCGAACCCTCGTACCCCACCAACTTGCCGATCGCGACGGTGACGAGCAACCCGATCAGCGAGAAGTGGAACACCAGATTCCCGGCCTCACGCAGATACCCCTTTTCCGCGGAAACCGATACCTCGGAATCCTTTTCGGACCTGACGGCTACCCGCCAGCCCTTGAGCGACTGCCGCACTCTGGTGAGGGCCTCGTCATGCGAGATGTCAACTACGCCGTGGAAATGGTGCGGCAACCTGGACAGATTCCGAGGTGCTCGTACAGGTTGGCTCCGAAGCGCGCCGAGATGCGCCTGCAGGCGTGGAACAAGACAGCCGATGAGAGAGAGAAACAGCAGGACGTAGATCGCAGTGAACCAGAAGCTGGAAAAGACGTCGAACAACTCCAGCTTGTCGAATAGCGGGCCGAGGGTTGGCTGCGCCGCGATGTACTGGGAAACTTTCTGTACGTTGAGATTTCGCTGAGGCAACATAGCACCGGGAAGTGCTGCGAGTGCCAAGAGGAACAGGAGCACGAGCGCGGTGCTCATCGACGTCAACCGGCGCCAATTGTGGCGCAGTAGTCGAACGCTTTCTCGGATAATCAGTCTCGGTAGGCGGCGGATGCGACCTCCCGCGGTGGCGTTATCTGTCATATCGGCAGCACGACCGAACTGACGAATTCGTTGCGTAACCAGCCGACGAACATGCCCCACACGCCGGTGACCAGTGCGAGCCCGACAGCGACGAGCATTATTCCGCCGACGATCTGAATCGTCCGTGAATGGCGTTTGAGCCACCCGACGCCGCGGAGAGCTTTCGCCGACCCGAACGCAAGCACGATGAACGGCAGTCCCAATCCCAGACAGTAGGCGACAATCAGTATCACGCCCCGCGCTGCTGTCGTGCCTTCAGTTCCGGCCGCCACCGAAATAACTCCGGCGAGGGTGGGGCCGAGACATGGTGTCCAACCCAACGCGAACACGCCCCCCAACAAGGGCGCGCCGGCAAGGGAGGAGATACGCCGCGGGGCGAACCGTGTGTCTTTCTGCAAGGCAGGAATCAAGCCGATGAAGGTCAACCCCATCACGATGGTGATCACACCACCCACCCGTTGGAGCAGGTCTTCGTTGATGCGCAGGGTTCCGATCACCCCGAACACCGACGCGGTGGCGAGAACGAACACCACGGTGAATCCGGCAACGAACATCGTTGCCGCGCCGGTAACCCGCCATCTGCCTGCAGGTTCCGAGGTCTCGTCGCCACGGGTCACCGCTGGAGAATCAGCTCCGGAAATGCCGGCCAGATACGACAGATATCCGGGAACGAGCGGCACCACACACGGCGATGCGAACGACACCAGACCGGCCAGAATGCACGCTGCTACGGCGAGCAGTAACGGGCCGCTCGCGGCGGCGGTCTGGAAGCTGGAGCCGACACCTTGGGCGAGTTCGTTCACCGCTCGGCCGCCACGCGCTCGATGACCGGTTGCAGATCCTCGGTGAGAAGTGCGCGAAGAAACACAGCGGCGACGCGCTGTCTGCGATCCAACACCAAGGTGGAGGGAATCACGCTTGTCGGATAGTTTCCGCCGAGCGCTGTCAAAGTTCTCATCGACGGGTCGTAGATCGAGGGGTAGCTGACGTTGTTGTCGACGACGAAGTCCTGGGCCTTGTCTCGTTGAGGATCTCGAACGTTGATCCCGAGAAACTGAACACCGAGACTTTCGGTTGCTTCGTACGCGCGCTCGAGATCGTCGGCCTCGGACCGGCACGGGGCGCACCATTGCCCCCACAGATTGATCACGACGACCTGACCGGCGTAATCAGTGAGTGAAATATCGCTACCGTCGGCCATGAGGTCAGGTCCGGCCAATACACCGATCATGTTTCGCGATTCGGGCGGGTCGTACAAAATATCGGTTTGTCCTCCCGGTGACACGAAATCGAAATTCGCACCCGAAGCGACTGCATCGGTGCCGGTTGCACATCCACTCGCGGCGACGACGATCGCAGTGAGAATAGCGACCAGTGGGAGGATGCGGGTCGGTTTTCCGAGTACGCGTTGTCTCGATTTGCGAGGGAGTGCGGGGGCATTCATTTCATCAACTCACTTACAGCGGAGCGTATTTGGTCAGTGTTTTCGAAAACCATGGGGGTTGTAATCTGTTCGACGGACCCGTCTTGTTGGACGAGAAAGCTCAGCGGCAGAACTGGCGGCGCCGATAGCGCAATTCCGATGTCGTCGACCGCAGCGAACGAGGGATAGTGCACGCCTGCAGCGGTGAGAAGCGCTAGTGCTGTGGACATGTCGTCCTGGACGTTGATCCCGACTACTCGGATGGAGCCCGGAGTACCTGCATAGTCATTCAGGACCGGGATTTCCGATCGGCACGGCCCGCACCACGAGGCCCAGAGGTTGATCAGGGTCGGCTCCCCGGACAGCGCTGCACCGAGGTCGACCACAGTATTCTCGCCAAGACACGTCGCTTTGATTCCCAGGAGTTCTCCTCCAGCGGGCGGTACTGCCGGGGCCACAGGACAGGGAACCGCTGCTGCCGCGGACTTCGAGGAAAACCCCGAGTCGACGCGATCTTCATCTGCCTGGGCGGCCGGAGGCACTTGAGGCCGGGTCGAGGAATGGGTCTCGGTTGACGTTGATCGAGGCCAGATCGCCACGACGAGAAGACCGATCACAACCAGGAAGAGCAGGAACCACCGAGACTGTGCCTGCATGCACTTCCTCCAAGCGTGGTGCGGTGAACCGGGACAACACTGAACTACTATTGTGCATAGTAGACATATGGTTCGTTCTGTCGCCCCCGCCAACCAGAGGCGGGATCCGAACCCGAGAATCGAGCATCGTGAAACGCCAGTCCGCTCCGAAGGGCCGTATCAATCCACCAGTCAGCCCAGAAATTGCGGCACTGGGTGCCCATCAAGCACCGCAGACGCGCGTGGCGCGGATCAACCGTGTAGCACGGTCAAAGCTCGTGCGTCTGGTGATGTACTACACCGCGGTTCGACTCGCCCTGATCGCCGGCCTCGCAGTGATCATCATGGGAATCAACGCCATACTCGAACTCGAAATCCCCGGTGTGTTAGCACTGTTCGGGGCGGTGCTGCTCGGATTCGCCATCTCTGCGATCGCGTTCCGGTCATTGCGCCGCCGGATCAATGAAGAAGTGATGGTCGTAGATGAAAAACGGCGTGCAATGCGCACCCGGTGAAGGGTTCCCTCCGGTTAGGTGCGCGTGAAAGCTCCAGTAACGAAAATGCCCAGCATCGGTGCCACAACCTGTCTTTTTTGGACGTATGACCGCTCAAAGCTGCCTTCCTGGGTGATGCCGAGGGCGCGCGATCATGCATTGATTGGCATTGGGATGAAGATGTCAGGTGACGGGATCAGGTGCGGAGTCGGCGGTATCCGTGGTGGTCTCGAGTTTCGGAATCGGTACAAGCTGCGGGATCAGGCGGACGAGACTCGAGCAGGCGCAGTACGGAGGACCGTTGAGTCAGCTCGCCCTTGTGAGGAACCCCGGGGCTGCTGCTGGAGACGACCCTGTTGGGACCACCGGTGGGTGGCCGATACTTTCACTCATCGCCCTCTACATCAGCTGTGGGCGCAGCCATACCGAACGCACCCCTCAGTGCAGCAACGGTAGGAGCGCCACCGACCTCGCCCGTGGAATCTCGATAGAGCCTGCATGACACGTTGGGGACCTGGTCCGGTTCGGCAAACGGATCGCGGCCGTCGACGAGCAACGTCGGCGATCCGGTCATGCCCGCAAGCCTTGCGGATCGAGGATCGTCGACGATTACGTGGCGCAGTTCCCAATCGATGGACTCCTCCGCGAGAACGTGCTCGATCCGTTGTTCGAGGAGCTGCACGTTCGGGCAGTCCGGGACTTGCAAAATTTCAAGGTGCATCATGGTGTTCCTCCGTCGGCGTGTGGTTTCGAGTATGCGGCAGTGCAGGACAGCTCGCGGTAAACGAAACCCAGGACTGGTAGGTCTGCATTTTCTCGGCAAGATCGTCAGGTATCGGCATCGGTGTCATAAGACCGGCACGAGTTCGTTCGGTGTTGCCCTCCGGATAGCGGCCCAGTGCGGATCCCGGGGCGGCGACGACGATGATGCGAAGAACCTGCCCGACGGCTTCGCGGCAGTCACGCTGATGTAAGGCCAGGGGAGCATGGCGAGGTGGTTTGTGTGGCCATGGACAGGGCTGGGAGAGGACATGTGTGCGTTCGAGGTGATGCCAACGCTGGGTGTCATCGCTGGTGCGGCCGGCTGCGGTCCTCTTTGCGGGCCGAAACGCGACGGCGCTGTGTCGGTCGTGCAAGCGATGCGCTTCGTGTAGACACTGCGCAATTGTGCGAGCATTCGGTTCATCGGATGCAGAGCCGGCGGCAGGTGCTGCAGGTCTTCGCCCATCAGAGCAACATCGGCGGTCTCGATGGCCACGTCGGAACCCATCGCGCCCATGGCAATGCCCAAGTCGGCGGTGGCCAGGGCGGGGGCGTCGTTGACACCGTCCCCGACCATTGCCGTCGGGCGGTTCGCACGCAAGGTTTCCACGATCCGTGCCTTGTCCTCCGGGCGCAGGTCGGCGTGCACGTCGTCGATCCCGACGTCGGCGGCCAGCGCCTGGGCGGTGCGTTCGTTGTCGCCGGTGAGCATCGCGACGGTGTACCCGCCGCGTCGTAGCCCGGCGATCACCTCATGTGCTTCCGGTCGGAGCTCGTCTCGTACGGCGACTGCCCCGATGACGGTTCCGGCGCGCTCGATCCACGCCACGAGTTCCCGAGACCTCTCACCGATGGCGTGGCCGCCGCACCCGGACTGAGTCGTCTCGACGGATGCGCCGACGTGTGCGTCGGCTACCCAGAAAGCGGTACCTCGCCTGGGCACTCGACGACCCGGACGGCCCACCCCCTCGGGTGGGCGCCCGAGAGGAGCGAACGGCCTACCCGAGCGTATACCCCCAGGGGTACTTGCATACCCCCCTGGGTATATGCAACAGTGGGTAGACGCTCGTCAGAAAGGACTGTCTATGTGTTACCCCGTCCCGTGCCCGATATGCGACAAGATCGCGTGGGCAGGTTGCGATCGACATGTCGACGACGTCACGAAGGATGTTTCACGGCCTCGGCAGTGCACCTGCTCTGCTGAGACCGTTGGTCCTATCGATCGGCGCCAGCGCCTCGCGATCGCTGTTTCGCCGCCAATCCCGGTCGCGAGTGCAAGGGCCTAACCTTCCAATTGGGTCAGGTTTACCGAGGTCTAGCTCGCTCATTTGAATACCCCAGCCCGTATTTTAGGAGAAGTTATGTCTGTGCCCGACACCGTGACGGCCACCGGTCGTGACGATCGTGATCGCGTATCTACACCCGGCATACTCGGACGCCTGGGAAGCGCGATGGTCGCACGCCGCCGATGGGTGTTCGGTGTCTGGCTGATCGCGCTTGTCGCGCTCGGATCTGCAGCGCCGTCGGTTTTTTCGTCACTGGCGGGTGCTGGGTGGCAAGCCAACGGATCCGAATCGGTCCAGGTCCGTGAACTCGCGCAACAGCATTTCGGCGGGAACTCCTCGGCCGCGGTTCAGGTGGTGGTCCATTCGGACACCGCGTCGATCGACGATCCCACCGTGCAGCAGAGACTCATCGACGTCACAGCTGTGTTCGACGGTGACACCCGGTTCGGTGCCGTCATCGCCCCACAGCCTGGTATGACCATCAGCCCCGACGGCCACACCGGCATCCTCATCGCCGGCGCCAACGCAAACGCGGACGACATGGTCAAAGCCGTCGACGATGTCAAAGACGAGCTGACCGCACTCTCCGGCGACGGTATCGAGGTCTATCCCACCGGATCCTCCGCGTTGTGGTCCGACTTCAACAAAGCCAACCACGATGCGATGATTCAGGCTGAACTATTCTCTTGGCCAGTCACTTTGGCGATCATGGTGCTCGCATTCGGCTCCCTCGTCGCTGCCGGGCTGCCGCTGTTGCTCACAGTGGCCGGACTCGTCGCCTCCGCCGGCGGTTTGGTGCTGCTCAACGAGGTCACACCGATCTCGGTATGGGCGATGAATTTCGCGATGATGTTCGCCCTCGCTCTCGGCATCGACTACGCCTTGTTCATCGTCGCCCGCTTCCGCGACGCCCTCCGTACGGCCGATCCACGAGCAGCCGTTGCCGAAACCATGGACACCGCAGGCAAAGCGGTGCTCCTGTCCGGACTTACCGTCCTGGTCAGCCTCTCGGCAGTGCTGCTCGTTCCCGCACCGGCCGTGCGCACCATGGCCGTAGGCATCATGCTGGCCGTCACGTTCGTTCTGATCGCCACCATGACACTTCTTCCGGCCACGCTGGGCGCACTCGGCCCCAAGGTCAACGCAGCATCCCTGCCTTACGCGAAACGCCAACAGCACCGATCCCCGAAGTTCGCTGCGTGGGGCGAATTGCTTCACAAGTACCCATGGCCGTTCGCGCTGGTCTCCGTCGGCATCCTCGTCGCCCTGGCCTTACCTGTCCTGGGACTGAAGGTGGCAATGCCGTCCATCGCTGTCGTTCCCGACGATGCGCCCGTTCGGCAAGGTTACGAGTTGGTTCAGGCCCAGTTCGGTGACGGGGCACCCGGCGCGCTGCAGATAGTTGTCCCGTCTTCCGATGCGGCTGCTACCGCCGCGGCAGCGAGCAGCGTCGACGGGATCTCGATGGTCACCCCGCCCACACCATCAACAGACGATTCGAACTACACACTGCTGCAAGCGTTTCCTGCCGTGGACCCTTCCGCAGAGGCCATGGGCACGATCCTCGGTGACCTACGCGCACAACTACCGGAGTCCGCGCTCGTCGGCGGCGCGCCAGCGGAGAACCTCGACCTGCAGCAAGCCCTGAACGACTACCTACCGTTGGTTATCGGGATCATCCTCGCCCTCGGCTTCATCCTGCTGCTCGTCGCTCTGCAGGCACCACTGATCGCGATCCTCGGCACCGCCGTCAGTTTGCTGTCGACCGCCGCAGCGTTCGGGGTTGCGAAGCTGATCTTCCAAGACGGACACGGATCGTCGCTGCTCGGCTTCACCCCTCAAGGTTTCCTCGACGGCTGGGGGCCGGTGTTCTTCTTCGCGATGATCTTTGCCATCGCCATGGACTACACCGTGTTCCTGCTCGCCACCGCGAAAGAACACTACGAGAAGACCGGGGACCCGAAGGCTGCTCAGGTCGACGGCCTCGCGCACTCCGGACGCGTCATCTTCGCCGCTGCGGCGGTCATGGTCGCCGTGTTCTTCACCTTCGCGCTCTCCGATCCGCTCCCACCCAAGGAAATGGGCATCATCCTCGGCGTCGCGGTGTTGCTCGACGCCTTCCTGATCAGGCTGATCCTGCTCCCGGTCCTGCTCCGGCTGAGCGGTCACGCTGCATGGTGGGCACCGGGCTGGCTGCGCAGAATGTTGCCGTCGATCCGCTTCTCGCACTGACCATTACAACACCTCACGGAGGAATCATGACCGATCCGAACATCACGCATTCGAGCACGTCTGCCGGGTGGCCGATCGAACGTATCGTCCCCGCACTGGCCGCCGGCGTCACCGCGACGGGCCTGACCCTCGGCGAACTCCACGCACCACGGTGGAGGCTGCTCAGCGCCTTCGCCGCCGCGAACCTCGCCCTCTACGCCGCGGTCGGCTGGTGCCCGGCAAGTGCGCTTCTCACCAGAGCGGGCGTACCAAGTCTTCGCCACCCCCGAAGCGGATAGGCACACAATTGCCGCAGTTCGACGAACGGAAGGAATTCTCCACCATGACCATCGCACTCTCGACCACCTTGACCGACACCGACTTCGAGACGGCGGTCACCGCCACCAAAGCAGCACTGTCCGAGCAAGGCTTCGGTGTGCTGACCGAAATTGACATGCAGGCCACCCTGAAAGCCAAACTTGGCACAGACATGGAGAAGTATCTGATCCTAGGCGCGTGCAATCCCACGCTTGCACACCGCGCCGTAGGAATCGTGCGTGAGATCGGCCTGCTACTGCCCTGCAACGTCGTCGTCCGTGCCGACACCACCGCCGGATCGGTCATCGTCGAGGCGATGAACCCGGACCTCATGGTCCAAGTGACGGGCGAACCAGCACTGTCAGATGTCGCGGCCGAGGCCACCACCAAACTCCAAGCCGCCCTGGACACGCTCGGCAGTCGGGATGCAGTGCGCAGTTGATGACGTTGACCCTGGCGCTGGCGCTCGGCCTCACCGTCGGAATCCTGCTCGGTCTCCTCGGAGGCGGTGGATCGATCCTCGCTGTCCCGATCCTCGTGTACGCTCTCGGGTTCCCCCTGCCGGAGGCGATACCGACTTCGCTGTTGGTGATCGGTGTCGCCTCCGCGGTCGGGGTCATCTCCAAGGTGCGGGCGCGGCTCATCGAATGGCGACTCGCGGCAATCTTCGCCGCCACCGGAGTCCTCGGCACCCTGGCCGGCACTGCCCTTGGCAAGCATCTACCTGAAACTGCCGTGATGATCGGCTTTGCGATCGTCATGATCCTCGCGGGGGCACGCATGCTGCGCAGCCCCGACAATCCCGGAACCGCCTGCAGGACGAGCAATTCCGGGATCAACTGGCGCCGATGCGCACCTCGGTCCATACCGACCGGATTCGGCGTCGGTGTCCTTACCGGACTGTTCGGCGTCGGCGGGGGCTTCTTGATCATCCCCGCATTGGTTCTGCTGCTGGGAATCGAGATGAGTGTCGCCGTCGGAACCTCTTTGGTGGTCATCGTCGCCAACTCCGCCGCCGGACTCATCGCTCAGGCCGACGGCCTAGGTGGAAACTGGCCCTTGACGGCAGCGTTCGCAGGTTCAGCCATTGCGGGTTCGTTGGTGGCCGGACGATTCGGTACACGCATCGCCACGGACTCACTTCGGCAGTGGTTCGCCTACCTGGTGTTTGTCGTGGCAGGTTACGTCCTCATCGACACTCTCGTTCTCGGATGATCTACCGTGCACCCCGTTGGATGCCCCCGGGGGTAATCTGGCAATTTCTGGCATCATCATGCATCTGAAGGAGACCCCATGATCGGCGACGAAGACAGCATCGCATTGGTCCTCAACCGCCTCCGCCGCGCACACGGCCAACTCTCGGGAGTGATCGGCATGATCGAGAACGGACGCGATTGCAAAGACGTTGTCACCCAGCTCGCCGCTGTTTCCAGGGCCCTCGACAAAGCTGGCTTCAAGATCGTCGCTACCGGTCTCCGAGAGTGCATGACAGGCGAAGCGGCAGACAACAAAGAACCCATGACCGAAGCAGAACTGGAAAAGCTCTTCCTGGCGCTGGCCTGAACGCCCGCTTCACATCAGGAACGAGGCCGACCGACAACATGTAGGAGCTCCCCATGAGCACGACCGACCCGGACATCGCCATCATTGAAACTTCCAGCCTCGGCGACCGCAGCTATCTGATCAGCCACGACGGTATCGCCGTGGTGATCGATCCACAACGCGACATCGACCGCGTCCGGGCGCTGGCAGCAGAAAAGAACGCTGTCATCACCCACGTGCTGGAAACTCACATCCACAACGACTACGTCACTGGCGGCCTGGAACTTGCGCGCGCCACGGGTGCCGAATACGTCGTCCCGGACGGCGATCCGGTCGAATACGAGCGCCGAGCAGTCGTCGACGGCGATGTCGTCGACGCGGGATCGACGACGTTCGAGGTCATGCACACCCCAGGGCATACTCATCACCACGTCAGTTACGTTCTGCACCGGCGCGGCGAGCCGATCGCAATCTTCACCGGCGGCTCCATGCTCTACGGGTCCACCGGGCGCACTGACCTGCTCGGCTCCGAGCACACTGATGAACTGACCCACGCGCAGTACCATTCGGTCCGCCGTATCGCGGCCGAACTGGCCGCTGAGGTGGAGGTCTACCCCACACATGGGTTCGGTAGCTTCTGTGCCGCAACTCCGACCAGCGGGGACTCATCCACCATCGGTGAACAGCAGCAGTCCAACCCCGCACTGACTCAGGACGAACACACCTATGTCGACGAGCTGATCGCGGGCCTGTCTGCATATCCCGCGTACTACGCCCATATGGGCGTCATCAACACCAAAGGGCCGGCCCCGATCGACCTGTCCATGCCCGAGCCCGTCGATCCAGACGAACTACGTCGCCGCATCGACGCCGGGCAATGGGTCGTTGACCTACGAGCACGCACCGCTTTCGCCGCCGGCCACGTCGATGGCTCTCTCGGGTTCGAACTGTCGACCAGCTTCGTCACCTATCTCGGATGGCTTTATCAGTGGGGCGTGCCGTTGACGCTGATCGGTGAAACAACCGACCAGATCGCCGAGGCGACCCGCGAGCTGGCTCGGATCGGCATCGACAGTCCCTCCGGATCCGCCGTCGGTGAGATTCACTCGCTCGTCGGCGACGGAAAGGTCCGCTCCTACGATGTATCCGACTTCGCCGGACTCGCGGCGGCCACCGGCGAACGTGAGATAAGCGTCCTCGATGCGCGTCAACAGTCCGAGTACGCGGACAGCCACCTTCCTGGTGCCGTGAACATCCCCCTCCACGAGCTACCACACCGACTCGAGGAAGTTTCCGCGGCCGAAGTGTGGGTGCACTGCGCATCCGGTTACCGCGCATCGATCGCCGCTTCACTTCTCGACCGCGAACACCGCACAGTGGTCCTCATCGACGATGACTACGAGCATGCCGTGCAGCTCGGCCTCCACACATCGCCCGCCTGACGAATGCGCCGCCGCTGCGCAAGCCGCACGATGCGAGTGGTTCACGGGGCTGATCTCCCCGATTTCAGCAAACGGCCATCGGATAATTCCGACAGAGGGCAGGAAGCCCAACCCCTGCCCGTGCCGACGTCCGAGAAGGCGGCCACCGCTGGTCCAACGATCATTCGGGCGCCGTCCGAGTTTGTCGTTCTGCCAATTCGCACTGGATCTTCCGCTCGCCTTTGCTTCGGTGGCCGGACCGTTGTGACGCGCCATGCACGGTTCCGGCCGGGATGCGGTGCGCGGAGTCGCAGACATCCGCGTGCCCCGGCGACCGCGAGGAGCCGGGACGGATCAAGGTGCCACCGTGCCAGCAGTGTCGGTCATGCCGCGGCGGCGATCAGGCGGCCGATCACACCGGATTCGAGCAGGATGATGACGCCCAGCCCGATGAAGACTGTGGGCACGAGCCAGTGCTCGACGCGCTCGAGGGTGTCGATGACCTTCTTGTGGGTGCCGAGCATTCTGCCGGCGGCGCACCAGAGTCCGACACAGATCAGGAACACGGCGATGGTAACGATGGTCTGGGGCGCACCGAGAGTGCGGAAGACCGGGGTGTAGACGGCGATGTTGTCGGCGCCGTTGGCGATGGTGATGGCGGCGACGCTGATCGTCCCGGCCGCGACCACTACGGGTTCACCGTCTCCGTCGCTGCGTAAGCCCTGGATCAGTCCCCAGATTCCTAGCGACAGGGGAAGTAATCCGAGTAGTCCAACCCAGTCCTCGGGCACGATCACCAACCCGAGGGCGGCGACCACACTGATCGCGACGAGGGTGATCAGGCCGAGGTACTGGCCGGCAACGATCTGCCATGCCCGCGGCCGTCCTTGACTGGCGGAGGCGACGAACAGGACGGTCAGTACGACGATGTCGTCGATGTTGGTGCCGGCGAACATCGCTACCGCCGCGGCGATGGTGCCGATCATCCTCGCATCCGGCGGCTGCCGCGGCGCGGCCTGATCTCGGGTATTGCTGTCATTTCGAACTCTCCTGTGCGGGCGGGGGATCGGCCGGGTCGTGGGTGGACTCAAAGATCAGTGATGCGACGAGCAGCACGACGCCGCAGGTGATGTAGGTGTCGGCGAGGTTGAAGGTGGGCCACCAGCCGGTGTGGAAATAGTCGGTGACCTTTCCGTCGACGGCACGATCGATCACGTTGGCGGCAGCTCCGGCGAGGATCGCCGACCAACCCACCGTCCCCACCAGTGAAGCGGTGGGGACGGTGCGCCAGGCGTAAATTCCGACGCCGAGAGTGATGGCGGCGGTGACCGCGAGGATGATCCAGGCCGGAAGCTGTTGGCCGATGCTGAACGCGACACCGCTGTTGTACGCCAACTTCAGTTGCAGCAATCCCATATCGACGGTGCGTGCACCGGAAAGGGTACGGCGCGCAACGGGTTCGGCCGACAGTGCGATCGCGATGAGAGCGAGACCGACGACCACGAGAATCACCCGCCGCGTGCTACCTGTGCGGATTGATCGAGCCGCTAATTCGCTCACGTGCGGGCCTCGACCTTCCCCGCCGGTGCGGGTACCGATCCGGTGGGGAAGGCTTGCGCGCGGCCGGCCCGGACACCGTTGGCGATGACCACGATCTCAGCGACCTCGTGCACCAGGACCACGGCGGCCAGGCCGAGAACCCCGAACAAGGCCAACGGCATCAGAACGGTGATGATCGCCAGCGACAGTCCGACGTTCTGCAACATGATGGTCCGGGAGCGGCGCGCGTGCGCCAACGCCTGCGGCAGGTGCCGCAGGTCCTCACCCATCAGAGCAACATCGGCGGTCTCGATGGCCACGTCGGAACCCATCGCGCCCATGGCAATGCCCAAGTCGGCGGTGGCCAGGGCGGGGGCGTCGTTGACACCGTCCCCGACCATTGCCGTCGGGCGGCTCGCACGCAAGGTTTCCACGATCCGTGCCTTGTCCTCCGGGCGCAGGTCGGCGTGCACGTCGTCGATCCCGACGTCGGCGGCCAGCGCCTGGGCGGTGCGTTCGTTGTCGCCGGTGAGCATCGCGACGGTGTACCCGCCGCGTCGTAGCCCGGCAACCACCTCACGTGCTTCCGGTCGGAGCTCGTCACGGACGGCGACCGCCCCGATGACCGTTCCGGCGCGCTCGATCAGCACCGCAGTGGCGCCGGCATGCTGCATCCGCTCGATATCCCCTGCCAGCGGACCCGGGTCGATCCAGCCCGGTCGACCGAGGCGCACAGGTATGCCGTCGATGGCCCCGGTCAGGCCCGCCCCTGTGACCGCGTCCACGTCGTCGGCGGGTGCGTAGTCGTCGACGGCGGCGAGAATCGCGCGAGCGAGAGGGTGCTCGCTGCGCGCCTCCAACGCTGCGGCCACCGCGAGAACGTCCTCGCGGCTGGCGCCGTCCGCCGTGGCCACATCGATCACGGCAGGCTGGTTGCGGGTGAGGGTGCCGGTCTTGTCCAACGCAACGGTGCGGATCCGGCCGAGGGCCTCGAGTGCACCGCCGCCCTTGACCAGGACACCGAGCTTGGACGCCGCACCGATCGCGGCGACAACGGTGACAGGGATCGCGATGGCCAGCGCACACGGGGAGGCGGCGACCAGCACCACCAGGGCGCGTTCGATCCACACCAGCGGATCGCCGAGCACACTGCCGACCGCGGCGATAACTGCGGCGACGATCATCACACCTGGAACCAGCGGTTTGGCGATCTTGTCGGCGAGGCGTTGCGCCTCGCCCTTGCGGGACTGCTCGGCCTCGACGATCCGCACGATTCTGGCCAGCGAATTGTCCTGCGCATCTGCGGTGACCTCGACTTCGAGGACGCCGGTGCCGTTGATCGATCCTGCGAACACCTCGTTGCCGGGACCGGCTTCGACGGGCACCGATTCACCGGTAATCGCGGAGGTGTCCAGAGCGGTGCGTCCGGTGCGGATGACCCCGTCGGTGGCGATCCGTTCCCCAGGCTTGACGACCATGAGCTCGCCGAGCTGGAGTTCGGAGGGCGGAACGGTTTCCTCGCGGCCGCCGCGGAGAACTGTCGCGGTGGCCGGCACCAGAGACAGCAAGGCCCGCAGGCCCCGGCGAGTGCGGGTGACCGCATACTCTTCGAGTCCCTCGCTGATCGCGAACAAGAACGCGAGCATGGCCGCTTCGCCCACCTCACCGAGCAGTACCGCGCCGACAGCCGCGATCGTCATCAGGGTGCCGACCCCGATCTTGCCCTTGACCAGGCGTGCGAGAGTGGACGGGACGAACGTGTAACCGGCAATGAGCAGGGCGCCCACCTCGAGACCGAGCCCGAGAGCATCCGGCCCACCGGTCAGGCCCACTATCAGCGCCGCGATCAGCAGCACGCCCGCAGCTGCAGCCGCCCGGATCTCGGTAACCTGCCACCACTTTTCGGGCCCGTGTTCTTCCTCGCCTTCGACGCGGGGTTCGTCGTGACCGCAACCGCATGCGTCACTCACGGCTATCTCCGATGGCGGTGCCGTAATTCGGGCACAAGGCAACCGCGTTCCCCGTCGCGGCAAGCAGCGTCTCCGCCGAGGCGAGTAGGTCCATCAATTCCGGCCGGGCCAGCGAGTAGAACACCTGCCGACCTTCCGGTCTGCCGTCGACCAAACCGCAATCACGTAGGCATGCAACATGTGCGGACACCGTCGACTGGGCGAGGCCGAGTTCACCGATCAAATCCGCAACCCGCGCCTCTCCTTCGGCGAGACGGCGCACGATCGACAACCGGGTGCCGTCCGAGAGACTGTGGAACAGTGCCACTGCCGCATCCAGACTGGACCCGCTGCCGGTTGCAGCGAGGCATCCCGACTCGTTATTCATCGTCATAAAACGATGATAGCAATGTAGGGCGATTCGAGGAAGATGATGCACCGGACTTGGAAGTGAATGCGGTACGCCAGCCGAACGGTGGCCGGCCGACGTACCTCACCAGGAACGGCGAAGTGACATCGGTAGATTCCGAGTTGCTCGCCACGGCATCACATGGGGGGACAGCAAGGACCCATCGCTCGACACAGCCAGTCGCACAACATCTCCAGTGGGTTCATTTCACACCTCCTTCTGAGCGTTCGCCGTCAGCGCGACGACGAGCGGTCCGAGTCACCTGCGGTTCCCGAACGTCATCCATAATGGACATTCCAGTGCGATGGAAGGTCAAGGATCTCGTGAAAATTGGTGAACTGGCCGCTCGGAGTGGCGTTGCCCCGAAGACGCTGCGTTTCTACGAGGACAGTGGGGTGATTCCCGTCCCGGTCCGAAAGTCCAACGGCTACCGGGATTTCGGTCCGGAATCTCTTTCGCGTTTGCGGTTCGTCCGCAGCGCCCAGTCTGCAGGTCTCACCTTGCGAGAGATCCGCCAGATCCTCACCACCCATGACCGCGGGGCGGCTCCTTGTGAGCAGGTCGTGGAGATGCTCTCGGAGCATCTCTCCCAGGTTCGTGGCAAGATCCGCGAACTTGCCACCCTCGAAACAAACCTTGTTGCGCTGCTGGGTCGAGCGGAAAGTGGGATTCCGCCGGAAACCGACGATGTCGGTGTGTGCTGGATCCTGGAATCTGAGCCTCAGGACGGTGTTGCTGAATCGTGAAATCGATTGCGGGTGCACCCCCCTGTTTCAGCAGGTTCGGCGCTCAGCAATGTGATGAGGTGAGCGAAGCGGTTGTAGCGGTGTTGCCGGTGTGTTGATCAGTCCGGTGCAGAAGTAGTGGTGTCGGGATCTGTCGGGAACATCGATTCGGCGGATTCTCCGGGTGCGGGAATTGACAGGCGCCGCCACTCGGGGGCCGAGGTCACCATTGAGCGTTTCCGGAACTTTCGTTCCCAGGGAGCCATGTGCACTTCGCCTTGCCTTGGAAAGCAGGAATCCTCTGCGAAACCTGCATCGCTGTGATCCAAGGTTGCTGGCGAGCATGAGTGGGGTTGTCTTGCGACGGTTCACTTGCCGGGTTTACTCGTGCTGTTTGTCGTCGATCCAGCGCCAACCTGGAAGTTGTTCGAGTCGTGCGGAGCGGGCGTCGGACAGAATTCCTCGGTGGTGGTGTTTTCGTTGGGTGCTGACCCATTCGCCGAGGGGATAAGTTCCGGTGACCGCGCTCTTGGATGGTCGAGCATGACCGGAGTTCGCGACGAACTGAGTCAATACGGAAAACCCTCTCTCCCATTGTGTTTGGAAAGGATCCCAGTCCCAGCCGGGCAGCGCTTCGAGGGCGGCGATTTTCTCGATCGCCAGGGTGCCGGTTTTGTAGTCGCGGCGCCGGTGGTGGACCCACTGTCCGAGGGAGAACCCGTCGAGGATCTCTGATTGTCGGGGGGAGGCTGTTCCGTGGATGGCGGTGTAGGCCTTAAGGGCCGAGATCCCCTGTATCCACGCGTCGCTCTCGCGGCCCCATCGCCACCCTGGGAGCTTGTTCAGTTCGGCGATACGATCCGGGGGCAGGGTGCCGGCGCGATGCTCTTCTCGGCAGCGGAACACCCATTTGCCCACGTCGAAGCTGTTGGCGCGCGCTGAGCGAGGGACATCGGCACCATCGTGCTCTCGGAGGTACATCTCGAGTGCAGAGCGCCCGGTTTCCCAACGAACGGTGTCGTTGTCCCACATCCAGGCGGGTAGGGCTTCGAGCATGAGAATCTGGGTGTCGGTGAGCTCGCCATTCTGGTGGGCTGTGCGCTGGGCGTTCGCCCATGCGACCAGATCGATACCATCGATCACGAGAGTCGACGACAGGTCCGTGTCGGGGCGCGCGGCGAGCTCGTCCGATAATGCGGACAGTGCTGCTCGCCAACTTTTGCGTCGCGGTTTCCCCCAGGTCCAGCCGGGTAGGTTTTCGAGGAGGTCGGCTTCACCGGCGGAGAGTGTGCCGTCCCAGTATGCGATCCGTCGACGTGCCACCCACCCGCCGAGGTCGATTCCGAACGCATGGACTCGACCTGCGGGGCCGGCATGACCTTTGAGTTCGACGAACTTCGTCAGCGCTCGGAATCCTGATTCCCAGTCGTCTGTGGGTGCGCCCATCACACGACCTGGGAGTTCTTCCGGGTTCTGCTACCGCAGAGAGCTGATGGGTTCATGCACATAAGGAAGGAGCGAGGCGGTAGCCGGCGCCGCGGATGGTGCGAATGAACTGTCCGTGCTGCGCATCCGAGCCGAGTTTTTCACGTAGCCGCTTCACGTGCACCGCGACGGTGTTCGTTTCGGCGCTGTGACCCCATACTGCGAGGCTGATCTCGCTTTGGCTGGCGACGTGGCCGCGGCGTTTGATCAGGTAGACGAGCAGTTCGAGTTCCCGCTGAGTCAACTGTACTTCGCGGTTTCCGACGCGGGTCTCGTAGCCACTGGGGTTGACCCGGATCGGTCCGGCGGTGACGACACTGTCTTCGGCGGGTGAGAGTGTGGTGATGCCGGCGAACGGAGCAATGGTGGTGATGTCGTACGGGCGGGCAACGACCGCCGAGGCGCCCGCGGCGAGGACTTCGCGCACGATGCGCTCGTCGCCCGACTTGGCTGCACCGACCAGGATCGGAACATCGGACCGGCTTCGAATCGTGGCCACCACTCGTGCGGCGTCGACGTTGTCGGTGTGAGCAGCCAAGATCAGGACGGTCGGCACCTCCGCACCCACCGCCAGTAGAGTCTCGGCACCGTCACGGCACCAGTCGGTGCGAATCCCCATGTGGTCGGCGGCCGCCATGAACTGCGCAGCGGTGGCTGGGTCCGGCTCCGCCAGAAGCAGACGCGTATGCGAATCGGCCAAGGAGTAGCCGTAATGCGCTCCCGCCGCGACCTCCCGGTCCGGCTGACGCAATTCGATAGTCAACTGTCGACCCCCTATTTCAGAACGTACCCATTGTCTCACCTGAAGTAGCCGGTGAGGAGGAGGTCGACTGCCCACACAGCCACAGTGTCGCTCAGCCGAAGCGGCCGGAGATGTAGTCCTCGGTAGCTTTTTGTGTCGGGTTCGAGAAGATCTTCTCGGTGTCGTCGATCTCGACGAGTCGACCGGGCTTACCGGTTGCCTCGAGGTTGAAGAATGCCGTCTGGTCACTCACACGCGCAGCCTGCTGCATGTTGTGCGTGACGATGACGATCGTGAAGTCCTTCTTCAGCTCGGTGATCAGGTCCTCGATCGCGAGAGTCGAGATCGGGTCGAGCGCGGAGCACGGCTCGTCCATGAGCAGGACGTCGGGCGAGACGGCGATGGCACGCGCGATGCACAGACGCTGCTGCTGACCGCCTGAGAGGCCGCCACCGGGCTTGTCGAGGCGATCCTTGACCTCGGTCCACAGGTTGGCACCGCGCAGAGAACGCTCGGCCACCTCGTCGAGCTTTTTCCTGTTGCGTTCACCACTCAGTTTCAGGCCGGCGACGACGTTGTCCTTGATGGACATGGTCGGGAACGGGTTGGGCCGCTGGAAGACCATGCCGATGGTCTTGCGAACACCCACCGAATCGACGCTGGAATCGTAGATGTCCTCGCCGTCGAGCAGGACCGAACCCTCGACGCGCGCCCCGGGGATTACTTCGTGCATGCGGTTGAGGGTGCGCAGGACCGTCGACTTTCCGCAGCCGGACGGACCGATGAACGCGGTCACGCTCCGGGGCGGGACGGACAGGCCCACATCGGCGACAGCGTGAAACTTGCCGTAGTAGATGTTGAGATCTTTGATGTCGAGGCGCTTGGCCATGTCTGGTGTTCCTGTCCGTTTCTAGCGCTTGTTGGTGAGGAAGCGGGTCGCGAGCGCCGCAAGAAGGTTGAGGAGTGCCATGACGATGATCAACGTCAGGGCTGCGCCCCACACTCGGAGCTGGCCTGCGGGCTGCGGGTTGATCAGCTCGGTGTAGATCAGCAGCGGGAGCGAGGCCATGTTGCCTTCGAAGACGTCGAAATTGATCGAGCGGGAGTAGCCGACGAGCACGAGGACCGGAGCTGTTTCACCCATGACTCGGGCGATGGAGAGCAAGACTCCGCTGATGATGCCCGGCATCGCGGTCGGGATGACGATGCGCATGATCGTCTTCCACTTCGGAACGCCCAGTGCGTAGGAGGCTTCCCGAAGCTCGTCCGGGACGAGCTTGAGCATTTCCTCGGTATTGCGTACGACGACCGGCAGCATCAGCAGCACCAGCGCCAGCGAGACGGCGAAAGCGCTCTGTTCGAATCCGAGAGTTGCGATCCACAGGCTGAAAACGAACAACGCCGCAACGATCGAGGGCACACCTGCGAGAACGTCGACCATGAAGGTCACTGTGCGAGCAAAGGCTCCGCGCCCGTATTCGACCAGATAGATCGCAGCCATGATGCCGAGCGGGACGGAGATGAGCGCTGCGATCGCTGCTTGGATCAAAGTGCCGTACAGCGCGTGGTAGATGCCGCCGGCGAACTGTTCCGGCAGCACACCCTGCAGAGAATTCGTCCACCAGCCGGAGGAGGTGATGGCGCGCCATCCCTTTTCGATGACGGTGAACAGCACCCAGACCAGAGGAATCAGCGCGATACCGAAGGCAGCGTAGAACAGTACGGTGGCGATACCGTTCTTGGCTTTGCGGCTGGTGCTGATGCTTTGGAACGTCGGCGCCTTGGCCGGCGCATCGAGGAGATCGGCGCTCATCCGTTGACCTTGCCTTTCGCGACCATGCGAGCTAGTGCGTTGACGACGAAGGTCAATGCGAAGAGGACGAAACCAGCGGCGATGTACGCGCCGGTCGGAAGGGGAGCACTGAACTCTGCCGCTGCAGAGGCGATCTTCGAGGCGAAGGTGTATCCGCCGTCGAACAGCGACCAGGTCGAGGCATTGGCAGCCGAACGCAAGATGATGAGCACGGCCACTGTTTCACCGAGAGCGCGCCCCAGACCGAGCATCGACGCGGCAATGATGCCGCTGCGCCCGAAAGGCAGCACGGTCATACGCACGACTTCCCATTTGGTGGCACCGAGCGCTTGTGCCGCTTCGATCTGTGAGCGCGGTGTCTGGCGGAAGACCTCACGGGTGACCGAGGTGATGATCGGCAAGATCATCACTGCGAGAACAATTCCCGCAGTGAAAATGGTTCCGCCGCCGGTCAAGGAGACGTTGCCTTCGCTGAAGAGGAAGAACCAGCCGAGGTTGTCGTTGAGGAACTCCGCGACCGGGCTGAGCTTGGGGGCGAGGATGAAAATTCCCCAGAGACCGAACACGATCGAGGGCACCGCGGCGAGGAGATCGACGATCGAGCCGAAAGCGTGGGAGAGACGCGCTGGCGCGTACTGCGTCAAGAACACAGCGATACCCAGCGCGATCGGCACCGCAATCGCCAGAGCGAACACCGAACTGAGCACGGTGACCGTCAGTAGGTCACGGATACCGAAACGCAGATTCGATGCATCGCTGGTGACGAATTCGGTGCTGGTGAAGAAATTCGCGTTGTTCGCCTGCAACGACGGGATGGCGCGAATGAGCAGGAAGATGGCGATCAGGCCGATGGAGACGACGATCGTGGCACCGGCACCGGTGGCCAGCCACCGGAAGAACTTGTCACCGAACTGGTGTTTTCCGGTCGAAAGAGACGAGGGAATCGTCAGGGAAGTCTTGCCGCTGTGATCAGGCATGCCGGGTATCTTTCCGCCCGCCCCCGGAGCCGCCGCAGTGGGCGTCTCCGGGGAGCGGGTTACGTCGTCGGGGTGCAGAGCCATCGCTGATCAGGCAATCAGGAGATCGCGTTGACTGCGGTGGTCAGCTTCTGCTGGAACGCGCTCGGGAGCGGGATGTATCCGTTTTCCTCGAGACCGTTCTGGCCTGCGCCGATCGTGGACTGCAGAAACGCGCGGACAGCGGTGCCGACCTCGGCGTCGGGGTACTTCGAGCACACGATCTCGTAGGTAGCCAGCACGATCGGGTACGCGCCGGTCTCCGCGGGCTTGTAGAAGGTGGACGTGTCGAGAACGAGGTCGTTGCCCTCACCCTTGATGGTGGCCCCGGCGATGGTCTTGCCGACGGTCTCGGTGCTGATCTCGACCGGTTCGGGACCGGCGGAGGTCACGATCTTGGCGGTCTGCAGGTCCTGAGCCTTGGCGAAGGACCACTCGTTGTAGGTGATCGCGCCTTCGGTGCTCTTGATGGCGGCGGAGGTGCCCTCGTTGCCCTTGGCGCCCTCACCGACGCCACCGACGAACGACTTACCCGCGCCCTTGCCCCAGGCTCCGTCCGAGGCGGAGTCGAGGTACTTCTGGAAGTTGTCGGTGGTGCCCGACTCATCGTTGCGGTAGATCACGTTGATCTTCTCCGACGGCAGCGAAGCACCCTCGTTGAGAGCCTTGATCGCCGGATCGTCCCAGGTGGTGATCGCACCGTTGAAGATCTTGGCAGCAGTGGGGCCGTCGAGCACGAGGTCGTCGACACCCTTGACGTTGTAGGTCACCGCGAGCGGGCCGAAGACGACGGGAAGGTTCCAGGCGTCGCTGGTGCAGCGTTCCTTCGCGCGGTCGTACTCGCCCTTGTCCTTGCTGAGCGGAGAATCGGAACCACCGATGTCGGTCTGGTTTCCGATGAACTCACTCACACCGGCGCCGGAGCCGTTGGAGGTGTAGTTGAGGGTCTGTCCGCTGCACGCCTGCTCGAACGCATTCACGAAACGAGTCATGGCGTTGGCCTGGGCGGTGGAACCACTGCCCTTGAGTGCCGACTTGCCGCCGCATTCGACATTCGAGGTCGAGCCCGCGCCAGTGGATCCGGTCGAACCCGTCGCGCCGGTGTTGTTGTCGCTGCCGCACGCTGAAAGCAGGAGGGTGCTGGCCGCCAGCACACTGAGGGCGGCGCCAGATCGCTTGAGCTTCACGTAGTTCCTTCGAAGTATCGGGGTTGCTCGCGCGGCGCGCGGCCACCGAGATCGAGTGACACTGAGCAGGGCTGATTGCCGCTCGGGTGATGAACCTAGAGGCCGGGGATGAACGGATATCGCTGTGAAAATGAACGGAACATGAATCCATGGGCGAAATTTGAATGAACGGCCCGGTTACCGGCAGGTATTGCTTGACTTTCCTGCATTAACTCAGTGATTATTGACTCAATGAACACTGAGGAAAATCCTTCGCTGGAACAACGGGCCTCGCTCTACGGTGCCCTGGCGGATCCGGCGCGCTTGTCGATCGTCGATATGCTCGTGCTCGGCGATGCATCGCCATCAGAACTGCAGCGCAGGCTCTCCATCTCGTCGAACCTGCTCGCGCACCACATCGGCGTCCTCGAGCGCGCGGGCCTTGTGCACCGATCGCGATCGGAAGGCGACAAGCGCCGCACCTACCTACGACTCGAGCCCGCCGCACTGGATGTGCTTGTTTCCCCCTCGTCGCGCGTGACCGCAACGCGAATCGTGTTCGTGTGCACCCACAATTCCGCGCGCTCGCAACTGGCTGCGGCGTTGTGGAACAAACAATCCTGCATCCCGGCAGCATCGGCCGGCACCCACCCCGCTCCCCGCATCCACAGCGGCGCACTCGCCACGGCCCGTCGCCACGCCCTACCTCTAGAAACATCACGCCCGGCCGCTGTCGAGGACGTCCTCGCGCCTGGGGACATGGTCATCGCCGTGTGCGACAACGCCCATGAAGAAATGCGCGAGAACCCGAACTCTCTTCACTGGTCGATTCCGGACCCTGCCCGCGCCGGCAGTGCCGCAGCGTTCGACCGAGCCTTCGATGACATCGACCACCGAGTCGCTCGACTCGCCCCCCATTGCCTCCCGAACGGAGAACTCTCATGACCGACAACCTCAGCACCGCAACACATCACCGCGATGACCTGACCATCGATCAACGGTTGGCGCTCAAAAGTGCCGCCGCGCACCTTGCCTCTGAATTCACCGACGTCTTCAACACCGAAACCATCGAGCGTTTCCTGCATTCTTCCTATGACCAGTTCGCGGGCCGCGCCTCCGTCGTCAACTACCTCCCACTGCTGGCCGAACGCTTCGCCCGGCAGCGACTGCGCGCCCTGGCCAAAGTCGAAGGACTCTCCAACGACGGCAAACCCACCGTCCTGTTCCTGTGCACGCACAACGCGGGACGATCCCAGATGGCCATGGGATTCTTCGAAAAACTTGCCGGTGAATGTGCCGTCGCGTGGTCAGGCGGATCCGAACCCGGCACCAGCGTCAACGAAGCAGCGATCGAAGCAATGGCCGAACGTGGCATCGACATCAGCAGTGAATATCCCAAACCGTGGACGGACGAAGTGGTCCGCGCTGCCGATGTCGTCATCACGATGGGCTGCGGAGATGCATGCCCGATCTTCCCCGGGCGTCGCTACGAGGAATGGGTCCTTCCCGACCCCGCAGGTCTCGGGGTCGACGCCATCCGTCCGATCCGTGACGAGATCGAACGGCGAGTACTCGCTCTGCTCGATGACATCGACGTTGCTGCCCAGCACTGATGCGCTGGCGAAATTCCGCGAAGAAGGCTTCTCATGTCCATTCCAGCAGTGCTCACCGCTTTTGTGCATTGGCTCCGTAGCGGCTACCCCGACGACGCACCCAGATACGGCCACAGCCCGCTACTGGCCCTGATGGATCAACGGCTCTCACCTGAACAGCTCAGTGAAATCGTGATCGCGCTCGACGGAAAACCTGTCTCCGAGGCCATCGACATCCAAGTGGCCATCACAGCTGCCACAGGGCGAATGCCCTCACCTGCCGATCTGAGTACCGTATGCACGGCTATCGAGAAATCCGCGTCCATCGAGGGGGTCTCCACGTGCTGCAGAATCAGGGGCGTACCCCATGTTGCGAACTGATTCGATAGATGTCAATATTGACGTATGTCGAATCAAGTGGAGCGAAACGAGCCATGCTGCTCGCCGCTCAACCGTGAACCCTTGACCGAGGACTGGGCGGGCGATCTGGCCCGCATGTTCAAAGCCCTCGGTGACCCCGTGCGTCTGCGCCTTCTCAGCTTGGTAGCAAGTCACGAAGGCGGTGAAGCCTGCGTCTGCGACATCTCCGACACGTTCGATCTGTCGCAGCCGACTATCTCGCATCATCTCAAGGTACTGCGCCAGGCCGGGTTGCTCGACTGTGAACGGCGCGGTACCTGGGTCTACTACTGGGTTATTCCGGCTGCCCTGCAACAACTTTCCGCAGTTTTACTCGTGGAATCAGCCCCCACTGTCTTGGACATCCGACAGGAGACAACTGTATGAGCGCCCCAGTCAGTACCGCTCACCCGGCAGTCGTCGGAAAACTCTCTACCCTCGACCGTTATCTACCGGTGTGGATCGGCGTCGCGATGGTCGCAGGGTTGCTGCTTGGCCGCTGGATTCCCGGTTTGAACACCGCGATCGAGAAGGTCCAGATCGACGGCATCTCACTGCCGATCGCCTTGGGTCTGCTGATCATGATGTACCCGGTGTTGGCGAAGGTTCGCTACGACCGCCTCGACACGGTCACCGGCGACAAGAAACTACTCGTGGGATCGCTGGTTCTGAACTGGGTTCTCGGGCCCGCTTTGATGTTCGCGCTCGCTTGGCTGATGTTGCCGGATCTTCCCGAATACCGCACTGGGCTGATCATCGTCGGCCTCGCTCGCTGCATCGCGATGGTCATCATCTGGAACGACCTGGCCTGCGGAGACCGCGAAGCCGCCGCCGTTCTGGTCGCGATCAACTCCGTGTTCCAGGTCTTCATGTTCGCTCTGCTCGGTTGGTTCTACCTGTCCGTCCTACCTGGTTGGCTCGGCCTCGAACAGACCACCATCGACACCTCGCCCTGGCAGATCGCCAAATCTGTTCTGATCTTCCTCGGCATCCCGTTGGTAGCCGGGTTCCTCTCCCGCTTCTTCGGTGAACGCGCCAAAGGCCGCGACTGGTACGACAACAAATTCATCCCCAAGATCAGCCCCTGGGCGCTCTACGGTCTGCTGTTCACCATCGTCGTGCTCTTCTCCCTACAGGGCGAACAGATCACCTCACAGCCGTGGGATGTCGTCCGGATCGCGCTGCCGCTGCTGGTGTACTTCGCGTTGATGTGGGGCGGCGGCTACATCCTCGGCGCCGCAATCGGATTGGGCTATGAACGCACGACGACCCTGGCGTTCACCGCCGCGGGCAACAACTTCGAACTCGCGATCGCCGTAGCCATCGCCACCTACGGCGCCACCTCCGGTCAAGCGTTGGCGGGAGTGGTCGGCCCGCTGATCGAGGTACCGGTGCTCGTCGGCTTGGTCTACGTCTCCCTTGCCCTGCGTAAACGCTTCACCCCCACCGTCGGAAAGGTTTCAGCCTCATGACCAGCAAGCCCAGCGTCCTGTTCGTCTGTGTCCACAACGCCGGCCGATCGCAGATGGCCGCCGGATTCCTCAGCCACCTCGCCGGCGACGCCATCGAGGTCCGATCCGCCGGATCCGCACCCGCGGACACCATCAACTCCGCCGCAGTCGAAGCGATGGCCGAACTCGGAATCGACATCTCCGCCCAGACCCCGAAGATCCTCACCACCGACGCCGTCCAGGACTCCGATGTCGTGATCACGATGGGCTGCGGCGACACCTGCCCGATTTTCCCCGGCAAGAGCTACCGCGACTGGGTCCTCGACGATCCCGCCGGCCAAGGCATCGACGCGGTCCGCCCGATCCGCGACGAGATCAAAACCCGCGTCCAAGCCCTGATCACCGAACTCACCGCCCCGTCGGTATCGCGCTGACCACCCACGCCCCCTTCGATTCCGTGAAAGAGACACTATGACCATCCCGTCCACGGTCCATGACGTCATCATTGTCGGTTCCGGACCGGCCGGCTACACCGCTGGTGTCTACACCGCGCGCGCTGAACTCGCGCCCCTGCTCTTCGAGGGAACCCAGTTCGGTGGCGCCCTCATGACCACCACCGTGGTCGAGAACTTCCCCGGATTCCGCGAAGGAATCATGGGCCCCGATCTGATGGAACAGATGCGCGAGCAGGCACTGCGCTTCGACACCGACATCCGCACCGAGGACGTCGAGGAGATCGATCTCAGCGGCCCGATCAAGACGGTCGTCGCGAACGGCGAAACCTACGCCGCGCACGCGATCATCCTCGCCATGGGCGCGGCAGCCCGCTACCTGGGCATTCCCGGTGAAGAACGCCTCCTCGGCCGCGGCGTCAGCGCCTGCGCCACCTGCGACGGCTTCTTCTTCCGTGACCAGGACATCGTCGTGGTCGGCGGCGGCGATTCCGCGATGGAAGAAGCAACCTTCCTCACCCGTTTCGCTCGCTCGGTCACCTTGGTGCACCGCCGCGAGGAGTTCCGCGCCTCACGGATCATGCTCGAGCGCGCCAAGGCCAACGAGAAGATCCGCTTCCTGACCAATGCCGAGCCCGTCGAGGTGCTCGGTGAGAACAGCGTCACCGGCCTTGTCGTGCGCGACACTGTCACCGGTGAAACTTCCACACTCGAGATCACCGGCATGTTCGTCGCCATCGGCCACGACCCGCGCAGTGAGCTCGTCAAGGGCCAGGTCGATCTCGACGACGTCGGATACGTGCGCGTCGCTCCCGGTTCCACCGCGACCTCCGTCGACGGCGTCTTCGCTGCCGGTGACCTGGTCGATCACACGTACCGTCAGGCGATCACCGCTGCCGGCACCGGATGCTCCGCAGCAATCGACGCCGAACGCTGGCTGGCCGACCGCGGCGACATCACCGCCAACACGCTCGACGCAGCCGGCCACACGGTCGACGCCGTCTGACTCCCACGCCCAGCGAAAGGAACTTCGATGAGCAAGCCTTCAGTGCTGTTCGTGTGCGTCAAGAACGGCGGCAAATCCCAGATGGCCGCCGGCCTCATGCGCAAAGCCGCCGGTGACCAGGTGGACGTGTACTCGGCCGGCACGAAACCAGGCTCGGCGGTCAACGCCCTGTCTGCCGAAACCCTCCTCGAGGTCGGGGTGGACATCACTGGTGAGACCCCGACGCTGATCGATCCGCAACTGGTGCGCGATGTCGACCTCGTCGTCACCCTGGGCAGCGAAGCGAAGGTCGATCCCGTCGCCGGTACCGACTTCGAGAACTGGGACACCGACGAGCCGTCCGAACGCGGCATCGACGGAATCGAACGAATGCGCCTGGTCCGCGACGACATCGCCTCCCGCGTCGACGCTCTCGCTGCCCGTCTAGCGACCCGCTGATATCGGAACCGCTAGCCGCACCATCGAAGACCCGCGAAGTAAGAAAGAGGACATCACCATGAGCACCATCGAAGTATTCGAACCCGCACTGTGCTGCAACACCGGCGTCTGCGGCGACGACGTCGACCAAGCGCTGATCACCTTCACCGCCGACCTCGACTGGGTCGCAAGCAACGGCGGCACCATCACCCGCCACAACCTCGCCAACGACCCCCTTGCGTTCGCCGGCAACGACACCGTCGCAGCATTCCTCAAAATTTCAGGCTCCGAAGGACTCCCGCTGGCGATCGTCGACGGAGTCACCGCCCTGACCGGCACCTATCCCACCCGCAACCAGCTCGCGAAATGGGCAGGCATCACCGAACCGGGCGCCGCGGACGCGCCGGCCGGGATCGCCATGCTCGGACTCGCCGACGGCTCGGCATGCTGCTCCACCGACGACGCCGACTCCACCACCTGCTGCTGAAAGCGCCGACACCGCAATGAAGTTCCTGAACGATGCGCCCCGATTCCTGTTCTTCACCGGCAAAGGCGGTGTCGGAAAGACCTCCATCGCGTGCGCGAGCGCGATCACCCTCGCCCGCGCCGGGAAGAAAGTGCTGCTCGTGAGCACCGATCCCGCCTCCAACGTCGGGCAGGTGTTCGGTGTGAGTATCGGCAACACCATCACCTCGATCCCCGCAGCGGCGGGGCTGTCGGCCCTCGAGATCGATCCGGAACAAGCCGCTGCCGCCTATCGCGAGCGGATCATCGGCCCCGTCCGCGGACTGCTCCCCGAGAAGGAGATCGCGGCGATCGCCGAACAGCTCTCCGGGTCCTGCACCACCGAAATAGCGTCGTTCAACGAGTTCACCGGACTGCTCTCCGGCCAAGGCGACATCACCGCGGGCTTCGACCATGTCCTCTTCGACACCGCTCCGACGGGGCACACCATCCGGCTGCTGCAGCTTCCCGGATCGTGGACCGAGTTCCTCGACGACGGTAAAGGCGATGCATCATGCCTGGGTCCGCTGTCCGGGCTCGAGAAGCAGCGCGCCATCTACGCCGACGCCGTTGCCGCGCTCGCAGATCCGCAGCGGACCCGCCTCGTCCTGGTCTCGCGCGCCCAGCGTTCGACGCTCACCGAAATCACCCGCACCCACCGCGAACTCGCCGACATCGGACTGACCCATCAGCATGTCGTGATCAACGGTGTCCTCCCGGCGCCGGGCGACGACACCGATCCGCTCGCGACCGCGATCCACCGGCGTGAACAAGCCGCGATCGCCGCCCTGCCAACCGAATTGGCGCAATTGCCGACCGATCAGGTCCCGCTCAAAGCGACCAACATCGTCGGCATCGATGCACTCGAGAGCTTCTTCGCTGCCGACCTCAGCCCGGTATCCGCGGCCTCAGCGGACCCGTCCCTGCAGCTGCTCAGTGCTCCGCTCTCATCCCTGATCGACGAACTCGACACCGATGATCACGGCCTGATCATGTGCATGGGCAAAGGCGGAGTCGGCAAGACCACCATCGCCGCCGCCATCGCTGTCGCCCTCGCCGAACGCGGCCACCAGGTGCACCTGACCACCACCGACCCGGCCGCACACCTGACAGAAACTTTGAACGGGGAACTCGACAACCTCCAGGTCTCCCGAATCGACCCCGCCGACGCCACCGAGCAGTACCGCAACCGGGTCCTGACCACCAAAGGCAAGAATCTCGACGACCGCGGCCGCGCGAACCTCGCCGAAGACCTCCGATCGCCCTGCACCGAGGAAGTGGCGGTCTTTCAGGCGTTTTCGCGGGTGATTCACGAATCGAGCCGCAAATTCGTCGTCGTCGACACCGCCCCGACCGGTCACACCTTGTTGTTGCTCGACGCCACCGGCTCCTACCACCGGGAAATCGCCCGACAAATGGGTGAGAACACGAACTTCACCACCCCGCTCATGCGACTACAGGACCCGAACGCCACGAAAGTCCTACTCGTGACCCTCGCCGAAACCACACCCGTCCTCGAAGCCGCCGGTCTGCAAGCCGACCTACAACGCGCAGGAATCGAGCCTTGGGCGTGGGTGGTCAACAACTCCCTCGTCGCAGCCGAACCGACCTCGCCGCTCCTGAAGCAACGCGCAGCCGGCGAGATCGCCGAAATCGGCAGCATCACAAGCCAATACAGCCAACGAACCGCCATCGTCCCGATGCTCGCCGAAGAACCCATCGGCACAGATGCATTGACGGCGTTGAGTAAGGCCTGACGGGAGTGCGGAATCGACTTCTGGCTGGTCATTTACGGGGGCTGGATATGGTGGCGACGGCCGTGCGTTGATGGAGCTCCGTGCGAAGTTGGTGCGCTTCGAGGCTGAGTTGCTGGATTTGTGACGAAGCTAGAGCGACTTGTTCGGTGAGTTCGCGATTACGCGTGCGGAGCTTCCGGTTCTCGAGTTCGAGATTCTGGATGTGATTGGGTGGCGCCGCGAGTGTGGGCGTACTGCGGTCGGTCTGCCGGTGCTTCGTCAGCACCTCGACTGTCTCTGGAAAATTGCGCCTCAGGGTGGTGTTCGCGATGCCGAGGCGGCGGGCGAGAGCAAGAGCACTGGGCAGGACTCCACGTTCGGCCGATTCGGCCAGTAACGCGGCAAGCTCCACGGATACAACTGCCGTGGTTGGCAATCCGCTGGGCGGGGTCATCGTGGGTCCGGGCGGTGGCGGTCGACGAATGCGTGAATCTGTGAGGCCCGTTCGGAGAGTTGGCTGTGTAGGAGCGGTGGGAGTGTGGGACGTTCACGAAGGGTGGCCGCGATTTTCTCGGCCTCTGCGTTCAGTTTCGTGAGGTTGCCGACCGTGAGCGCGACGTTCGTGCAGGCGAGCGGTTGACAGTGATCGAGCTGCGGAACTGCGCTCTTGTCGGCGCTGCTGTTCAGACACAGCGCTTTTCGGACATCGAAGACACATGTTGCGTATTCGCCTGGGTAGATGGCTCCGGCTTTGCCTTTCAGTACACGTGCGAGCCGTTTGGGGTCGGTGATCACAGCCCCGGTGAACTGGGGATGGCCGGCCAGCGCCGCGAGTCGTGTTGCGCCTTCTGCTGCGGCTGGACCGGTCAACGGGGTGTGGGCGTGTTGATCGATCATGGCCATAAGATCGTTGCCTCTCAGTAGCGCTTGCTCAGCTTCGACCTCCGCACGGAAACCTGAATCTGAGGTTCCGGCGTATCCTTCGAACATTTGAATGCTCAAGTGGCGGTATGCGATCGCGCCCGCTACGGCTCCGCCGGGTTGTCGGGCAATGAACCAGGCAAGTGTTCGTCGGAACTGTCGGGTGGACAGTATCCATGGTGCGCCGTTCACCGTGGGAACGATGTCGGTGCGTCCGTGGTCGGCGCAGTAGTTGTTGATCCAGCTGCACAGATCGTTGAGCTGCACATTGGTGGCGCAGGTGGTGAAAACTCGATTGGGGCGGAAACCACTGGCTTCGTCGCGCGATTGGGTGAGAAAGGTGAATAGATACTCGGTGCCTGGCCGGCGTAGTTCGGTGAGGACGTCGATGGCGCGGGCCACTGGCGCGCCGACTGTCCATGTGGCGTCGACGCCGTGTGGATCTTTGGCGCCCTTGAAGGCTGTGCCGGAAACTGTCCATCGGTATGGGGTTCCGTCGGATCTTCGGAGAACCGTGACGCAGCCGGGTCGCAGGCTTTTGACTTCACTTTCGCGCATGCCGGACAGATAGGCGACAAGGACGTAGCAGGCGGTGTGGAGCATCCGTGAGAGCACTCTCGCGGACTTGCTCGGATGGTTGTTTGCGCAGATCCCGTTGGTCCACGGCTTTTCGTCGAGTCTCCCCGAGATGGTTATAGGAAACCATGTGTACGGATCGACGCCGACCAGCTTTTCGGCAGCGGCGATCGATTCCCACTGTTCAGGTCTTCGGATGTCGCTGATGCCGGCCTCCGCGGCGAGGAGTGATCGGTTCACTCCTCGCCTCGTACCGGGTAGGGGTTGTCCAGTTCGGATGTAGCGATCGAGGACCTCCGTCAGGGCTGCGTGTGCTCCGGAGTTTCGGCCAAGAGCGGAGGGCTTGGTTCGGTTCTTGATGGGCCCGCTGTGTTCGAGGGCGGTCAGGATGTCGGGTGCGAAATCGTCGACGAATCTCAACGACCATGCAATGAGCGGACCGAGTACCTGTTCAGGGATGCGAGGGGTGATGTTTTCCGCGCGTGAGCGCGATTGCTGGGACCATCCCTCGGCTGCGTACTGAGGGTCGAAGTTGAGGGGCTCGGTCAGGGCGCTTCGATACCGCCACAGCATGCGCACTGCGCGTCGGGCGTTCTCGCGGTGGCCGGTGTCGGGGACATCGGCGAGTAGGAAGAGGGCGTAGTTTCCGAGCATCTCGGGAGACAGGGCGGCCAACGAAATTCTGGGACACGTGCCATCGGCCCAGATTAGAAACCGTTTAACCTGTGGAAACAGAGCGGTGACGGTGCCCATGGCCAGGCGATACTCTCCCAGCGGTAACGGTCCCGATAAGAGGGCGGCGAAAAGCTCTTTCGCGGTGCGCTGTTGACGGGCGGGGATGGTGGTGAAATCCAAACGCTCCGAACTCAGATGTGATTGCAGCTGGGCGGCGTCGAGTCGCCACACCATGTCCGCGTATCGAGGAAGGCGATCATCGGGGATATCGGGGCGCAGCGGCCGCCCTGTGAGTACATGGGGGCCTGTATCGCAGTGGGGTTGTGGTTCGGTCATGGGATGTCCCAGGGATGTTCGACGAGGTCGAGAAGAGCATCAGCAGGCTTGATCAACTCGGCGTGTGAGACTTGTCCCGGCGTAAATTTGGGGAGTACTTCATATTCGATGGTCACCCAGACGGGGCCGTAGCGGCTCCACCAGTCGGACTCCGATAGCACCGATCGCCGTTCGTCGAGCGCCTGCCGCAAGCCGAGCACAGCGGGAAGGTGACTTGAGGTGATGACGCAGTTCGCGCAGTGGAAGCAGTCGAGAAATGTTGTGCGACGACATATTCGGCCGGTCGCAGGGTGAGCGTCGGGGTCAGTGCAACCATTCCAGAGTGCCTCATGATCCGCAGGGACTGCCGCTTCCGGAACTACCTTCAGCGAGCCGCCCGCGGCCGCAAGTGCGCGAACATGGGCATCGAGCGCAGCGCTCTCGGCTTCGGCGATGGCAGCGGTGAGAGTTTCGGCGCTCCATTCTGCTGCCGAAGCGTCCCCTCGAAGGTAATTCCCAAATAGCACTTCCACACTGTTCGAGCGTGCTGCAGAGGGCAGATGACCGCCCAACCTTTTGACTCTGGCAACTTCGATAGTGGTCCGGATCCGGCCGAACGTCACCGTCAACGGCCGTCCCACCTCCGTTTCGCTCGGCGGATCTGTGAGCAGTGAATGCCCCGCCGCCCATTCGCTGGGCATGAGGGGTGGGTCGGACAAAGATGCGCGAAACGGACTCATGTGTTCAGCAATGCCGGTGATGCCGCCTGCGATTCCGTTGCGCCAGATCGACCACAGTGCAGTCGAATCCGTGTACGTTCGCCCGCGGGTCATCAATCGGTGCAGTAGCAGGTACAGCCCTCCCGGTGTGTCGAGTTCCCGATGCGGTGGACCGATTTCCCAGGTGACGGTTTCATGCCAGTGCTGATCGCCCCGACGACGTTTCGTCAGCTGTATTTGCACGGCCGTTCCTTCCAGGATCTGGTGTTCGGCTGGTAAGTCTTTGAGAGTTTCCACATTCCGGCCGGTCAGCGCGATCAGGAGAATGAGGATCGGAACGAGATCCCTCTTCAGGAGGAACAGTTGTTCTGCCTGGGCGAGTCTGCGCCGCCACGTCATAGACGGTCCGGCCGGGGAACGCGGAACGATTCCGGTGCTGGCGATCTTTCGTAGTTTCGCCCTATCTATAGCGGACAAGGACTTTTCGGTGGACTTTGGGATTGTTACCGGCAAGAATTCGTTCCGAAAACTCGATTCGTGACCGGGTTGCCGAGACGTCAGCGCGTGCAGCGCCGAGGATTCGCGTGAATTCTCCATCCGAGTATCCGGACGCATTCAGCTTTCTGAACTTCGGAACCGAACGTGCCAGAGCAGCGTGGATGTCGGGGGCGATCATCTCGCGCAACGGAGGTTCGATCAATACTCGCCGCAAAATTGTCTGGCACTCCAGCGATCGGTTGATACTGGCCACAGATGCTCGCTGCCGGAGATACCCCTGGACATGCCGCAGCGTGAGAGCGGACGGTACTGCTGGCGAATCGGGAACCAAGTCGAGATACCGCAGAAACGAGGAGAGGAGCAGCCAGATCGAACGCGCGGACGCTTCTGTCCGCAATGTTCCGGTCGGACCTGTGCGTCGGGCGAATGCATCGAGTGCCGGTCCGTGCCAGCCGGGCATGGGCCACTTGTCGGCGGAGAACGTCCGTGTCCGTCCGTCATCTCCGATGAACTGGACCGATGTGGTGCTCGCAGCGTCGGCCGGAGCAGATGCGGTCGACGGTTCGTGGCGTGGTGAAACGTCATACTGACCCGTGGGTGTCTTCGATGGTTGACCGGTATGAGTTCCGGCACCCGTGCGGGGTTTCACTGCGAGGCATTCGTGTTCGAGGCCAATGGATTTGGCGGCGCTGGCGGTTCCTCCCAATCGTCAGGCACCAATGCCATCCGGGTCTCCATTTCCAGCTCGGCGAGGGTGTGAAGGTAAATCATCGTTGTGGTGATCGAGCGATGTCCCATACGGCGCCGAACCCAGTCGAGGGGATCGCCGAAAATTCGTGTGTAGTGGCCACGTTGTTCCGCAGTCTGTTCGCGCAATGCCGCGATATGGCCGCGTTGAAGTTGTTCGAGGGTTACCACCGCAAAGGTATGGCGCAACATGTGTGGGTGCACGCGCAGAGGTATACCGACGTCGGCGCACCGGACGTTGGCCTCGTGGAACAGACCCTTCCACCTCGACACCGACACTGGCATTCCTCGTTCCGTCAGCCAGAACGAGGCGGGTTCCAATCCGCGATCACCGGCGATGTATAGGCGGCGCCGGTCGGTGTGGTCCAGATTGGAGACCTTTACGCGTGCCTTGACGCCGGCGTTCGTGTAGTCGACAGCGATAGGTTGGGCAGGGTCCTCGACGACGAGCGGGCGAGCGATTTTGTCGTACCGTCCGTGTGCGCGAGCGTCGTCGATAATCTGGCGGCGATCGACATCGCGGTAGTTGATCAGTTCTCTGACGATGGATTCCGGTATGTACACCCATCTGGTCGAGGAGCCTTTGGCGATGGCTACCGGGAGTCGGAAGCGTTGATAGGACACGGGCTGGTGCTCGGTGGGCAGGTCGAAGACCGTAAGTGCGGACTGCTCGGCGAGGCGTAGTCCGGTTCGCACCATGAGATCGCAGAACACCGCATTACGCGTCGCCCAGCGTCCGCGGAATGCGGGGCGAGGGAGACCGTCCGCGTTCATACCCTTCATTCCGGTGTCTCTCCATCGCCGATAAGAGGCTTGCGGAATCCACTCGATGTTGTCCCGGTTGACATCTCGCGAATAGGTCGTGGGACTACTTCCTTGATCGTCGATGCGGCCCGGGGTATGAGAGCGACCACTACGGGCATGGTGCGGGATCGGGTTCGCGGCGACGAATCCCTTGCGCACTGCCAGCGATAGAAGTTGTTGACTGCCGCGACTTCTCGGTTCCAAGTTGCTCCGGACACTCGTGGGCCGGAAGCATCGCGCCGTCGCCAGACCAGGTAAGCGACATGGTCGTCCTCATTCGCATCACGCCATGAGATGCCGCTCCGCGCTGAGGTGAGAAATGAAAGGAACGCGGCGATGTTGCGTGCATAGCCCTGCTGGCTGATCGGTGACATCGTGACGAAACTCGGGTTTCGGAAGTACGAATTGAGGTCCACGTCGTACTCGAACGACGGAGACAACAAAAACGGTGAACCGGGAAACGGGTCTTCTGGAAAGAAAATTCTTACGGCACCCTCCGGTGCACCGTAATCCGAGGGACGGGCTACACGAGTTTCGGTGATACACACTCGCCAGGAAGACAACAGCATCTCGGTTTCCCCTCTGCGGTCAATGACCGACGGTACACAAGCTCGCTTGTGTGAAGATTCACGCCACCACGGGCGACGGTAAAACAGGCTTGGACCTTTGGTTATGGGTTACTTCCGATGCGGTAAGCGCCGCACAATAGAACTGCCCCCACGGCGCACCGCGCGGGCGTGTGCCGGCGATCAGAGGGCCAGCGGTTCCCGAACAGAGGCGCGGTCAGGCGCCGGCGATGCTCTGCGATCCGCTGACCTGCACACGTTCCGGTCCCTCACCGAGAGGGAGAGTCCGGATACGGCGATGCCCCGACAACGTCGCCGGGGCATCGAGAGGTGTTCACCTGCCAACTTGTCAGCAAGTTAACATCACAGAATCGGTCAATCGCGCGTGCGCCTGGTCTTGGCCTCGCGCCGGATCTCGGGTGCGCAGGCGATGACCAACGCGACGGCGGACACCACGGCTAGACACACACCGCAGGCGACACCAGCAAGGTAAGGGGTGAAGGTGAGAAAGATGGTCGCGAGTGCGAACCCGCCCGCGATGCCGGCCACTCCGGCCCTGATCGTCGTTTCGCGCACTCGGCGAGTTGCTTTCGGAATCATGGGTTCGGCCCTTTCCTCCGTTTCCTCGGTGTCCGGCCAGGTCTGTGACCGAACATCAGCGCAAATCGGGCAGTAGCTTTCGTCTCTGGCATGCGTCCACCCTCGTTCGAGAACGGATTCGATGTCAGCGCAACCGTTTTCGTTCTCGCCGGCGGTGATTCCACACCCATGGCAGCTCAGATATGGCGACGTCATCGTCATCGCTGCTCGCCGTCGACGCTCGGCGGACTCACGGGCAGCAGTACCGCGGCGATGCGCGTCTCTTCCCATCGCGATGGCCGGCGGCTGACTTCCGATCTTCCATCGACGAGGTCGCTGAGCGATCGGGCAACCTGATCGTCGGTTTCGTAACCGTTCCCCCACATGCTGGCCGGCCCTCGAACACCGCGGTTGTTGTCGATGACTGTGTAGACGACACCCTCGCCTTCAGGGTTCGGCCTGGTGAGGATGACGAATTGGTGGTCGTCGGATACCGCACGGACGGTCCACCACAGGTCTGCCGGTTGAACGAACTGCACGCGGTGCCCGGCAGTGAGGGCACATGCCGTGATCGTCGAGGGTGACGATCGTGTTGCGATGCTCATGATGCTCTGCTCAGCTTTCGTCGAAGTCCAAGCGCAGTGCATCGCTCACGAACGCACGAGTGCGACTGGCCGGGTGAGTCATCGAGCGGCTCGATGACCTGCGCATCGTGTCCGAAATCGGGCGTTGAACTCAACGGGGTGTCCCCTGATCCGGAGGGCGAGCCGGCGCCCGGCCGGCCGACCCTTCGAGGAGTGAGGGGACGTGTCGTCTTCCCAGCTGAAAGACCTTTTTCGACCTATAGGATCAATGATCCGGACGATCGCACCCGGCGGACGTGCCCGGCGGTGCGTCGCGCTCTTCCGGTTTCTCCACGATGAGTGGCCTCACCCCAGCCTTGTACCGAAATCCCCACCAACCATTCGGCAACAGAACCATTCCGGCCTGACCCTCGTCAGGCGGCGGAGTCCAGCCCTCGTCCGGGGCAGGGGGTCGAGTCATATCGACAGTGTCTCAACCTCCCGAAAACAGCCGCGAAGCAGGACAAACCTGCGCACAGTGGAGAGATGAGCGCCGCCACAGGAAAACCGGTTCCGCCGATGCTCGCCACGCTCGGCAATCCACCGACGGGGGAGCGCTGGGCCCACCGACGGGGGAGCGCTGGGCATTCGAGTCGAAATGGGATGGCCAAAGGGCAATAGCCACAACAGGTTCCACGTCCACGACTCTGTGGTCGCGCAACGGTAACAACATCAGTGCCTCGTTCCCCGAGATCGTCGACGCTCTCCGTTCGGTGCTCGATCACCGTGAAGCCGTCCTCGACGGGGAAATCGTCGCTCTCGGACCCGACGGTGTCCCGTCCTTCTCCCTGTTGCAGCGCCGGATGCACGTTCTGCGGCCCACCGCTCAGCTCCGCAACGAGGCTCTGACCTCGTACTATGTGTTCGATGTCCTCGACGTCGACGGAAAGTCGACGACCGAGCTTCCTTACCTCGAGCGCCGTGAAGCGCTCGCCAACCTCAGCCTCGAACATCCACGCATCAAAGTCCCACCACACTGGCTCAACGTCGACGGACCGACCATGTTGGAAGTCGCGAAGAAACACCATCTGGAAGGTATAGTCGCCAAGAATATTTCCTCGATCTACCAGCCAGGCAAGCGATCTCGGGATTGGATCAAAACGCCTCTGAGGGCTAATTGTGAGGCCGTAGTGTGCGGATTCGTCCCTGGATCGGGTGGCGCAGCGGGAGGAGCCGGGTCGCTGATCCTCGGCGCCCACGACGACTCAGGGGGCCTCAGATATATCGGAAACGTTGGTACGGGCCTGACCGATCGACAGCGCCGCGAACTGCGGGACAAGCTCGTCGAGCTCGAACAGTCGGTCAGTCCGTTCACCGTCGAGCCGCCGAGAGCTGTCACCCGCAATGCTTCCTGGTCAAGACCTGTCCTTGTCTGCGATGTGGAGTACCGGGAGTTCACCGGTGGCAGCCTTCGGCATCCATCCTTTCGAGGGCTGCGGAACGACAAGACCGCCGATGAAGTCGACCTTCCCGGTCGGCACTGACCATGTTGTTTGAAGATGCGCTGTTCGGGAAAGAAATCCAGTTATGAGTACAGCTGAACAGACCTATCATCCGGGACAAAAAGCGCCGGTCAGCGGCTTCTACGAGTGCGATTGCGGTGACGCTCATCGGGTCAGTACCGATGTTGCCGGTCACGTGTTGCCGCCGTTGCCGCAGTGTTGTTCGGGCGGGGTGTGGCGGTTGAAAGAAGCTCGCCCCCAATAGAGGCAGATGACGAAGCCGCCGGCACCGAAATGGTGTCAGCGGCTTCACAGGGTCGGTGCCCGTCTTGCGCCTCTCGGCAAGTGGCCGCTCGAAGCGGCATTTCTGGGGTGGTACCCGGGGCAAAGAATCGAACACCGACAGCCTCTACAACGAACACCCGCGAAGAGTTATTCCGCACGGCTGACCAGCGTAGGTCGTCATTTCCGGGTGATGATCGTCCGCAACACGAAGCGGAACACCACCGCGGTACCGGCCCCGACTGCGACACCGGCCACGATGTCGGCCAGGAGAACTCCGACTGTGACACCGAGGACCGTTGCGGCCACTATCGCCAATGCAACATCGGCAGATGCCGGCCGAGGACCGTTGATCGCGCTACCCCTTTCCCTGCTTGTGACGTATTCGCAGAGATCATCACACGCCATCTGAGCGTGGAAGTCGGACCCACGCTGTTCAATGGGACAGGAACCGGTTAACAGGAGGTCAGGCCATGTGCGGGCGCTACGCCAATCGAAGCTCAGATAAGGAATTGCAGTCGTTTTTCGACACCATGCACACCGTCGGCGATGAACTGCCCCCGTCCTACAACGTCGCCCCCACACAACCGGTCCGGGTGATCCTCGAACGAACCCCACGCGAGGAACCCGACTCCGAGCCCCAGCGCCAGCTCAGGACGGTCAAATGGGGTTTGCTCCCTGCCTGGGCAAAAGACCGGAAGATGGCGTCCAAGCTGATCAACGCCCGCAGTGAAACCGTCACGGAGAAGCCCTCATTCAGGAGTAGTGCTGCCAAACGACTGGCCATCGTTCCCGCGAACGGCTACTACGAATGGATGAAAAGCGAAGAGGGAAAGAAGATTCCGTACTTTCTTCACGGAGACGGTGACCTGATCGCGATGGCTGGACTCTACGAGTTGTGGCCCGATCCTGAACTGCCAGAAGACGATCCGAACAAGTGGGTATGGACCTGCACTGTCTTGACTCGGCCAGCTACGGATTCCACGGGACACATACACGACAGATCCCCGCTGATCCTGCCCGAATCATTCTGGGAACACTGGCTCGACCCGACACTCACCGACAAAGGCGAGGTCCAGGCCATGATCAACTCCGTTCCGGAGCCGCACCTCGAACCCTACGAAGTCTCGACTGCGGTCAATAGTCCGAGGAACAACGGCCCGAGCTTGCTCGAACCGGTCCACTGACTGACGTTCTGGGCCTTCGCGCTCGACGAGAGGTCAGGATTCCCGCATCGTCACCCGGGCGAGCATCTGCTCCATCTGCGGCCATCCGAGAGCGAGGTTCGATCCGCTCATCTGGACCCGTGTGTTCCACTCCGGAGCGAAGGCATCGAACATGATCCGAGCAGCGGGAGCGAGTACGTCCCGCTCGACGGCGTCAACGGTGTCGGCATCCCAACGGAACTCCCCGTCGATGGAATCGGGTTCACCGAACACCGACGTCAGACGCGCGGACACATAGCCCAGAGCGACCAGATCCGCCGCACTGTAGAAGTCGTTACTCGATTCAACGACCCGGCCGAACGCCGGTGGCGACGCCGAAAGGCGCCGCGGCTGATCTGGGTGGGCATCGGCGGCGCTCACGACCGTCGCCCGTCCTCCGAGATCCCTCTCCCCGCCATGCACGCGGCGATCGAGGACTTCGGGCCCACGACCCTCGTGGAGGGTTCGGTGACGCCCGTGTCGATCGGGGCGTCGGTGGACATCGCATCCCGGTTCCGTGCACCGTCGCCGGTGTGGGACGAACTCGGCCGGTCGGGTTCGACTCGTGGCAGCACAGCGTGACCATGTGCTGATCGTCGCCTTCAGCCGATAGTTGTCTTTCCTGTTGAACTGTGGGCAGGTGGGGCGCAGTATTTACCGATGAAGACCGAAGAGGAAGAGCGTCTGATCGCTCATGCGGTGACGCGGTTGTCCGCGAAGTATCCGTCGATATCGGCTGATGTCGTCGCGGACGCTGTTGCGTCTGCTCATACTCATTTCGACGGCCACAAGGTGCGTGATTTCGTTCCTCTGCTGGTCGAGCGCATGGCGGGGGAGAAACTGTCCTCACTGGTCGCGTCGTAGCCACGATGTCCGCGGCAGAAGAAACCGATATCGCGCAGGCGAGAGTGTTTCTTGCCCTGTTGAATTCGGAGATCGACGAGTTGTCGGAGCGTATCGAATCCGCGCTGCGACTGGTGCGGGGTACTCGTCCGGTCGCACCTGAGTTGGCGTCGGCGGCGCGCACCGACGCAGCGGCGCTGCGTAAGGACCTTCACCGGGTCCGTCGTATGGTGGAGCAACTGACACGCCGCTTCCCCGACGTAGTGCGCATCGCGGCTCACCCCTCGTAGGGACGCGGACGAGAGGCTTCGTTGCCATTCCAGTCCCGCGTATCCGAGCCCGGGGCGATCGTCCCGATGTGCCGAAGAACCCATTGGCGTAGCTGCGCTGGCGGCTCTGAGCAAGGCATAGATTCTTTTACCGGACTATGACTCGATGTCCTTGGTCCATGCCTTTTCTCGAAGCAACCGGAGGCCGTTGAGGGCGACGATGATGGTGGATCCTTCGTGGCCCGCAACGGCCAGCGGCAGGGGGAGCGTGCCGATCAGGTCCCATACAACGAGGCCGGAAATGAACGTCGCGGCGATCGCCAGATTGGCGACAACAACCCTTCGAGCGCGTCGCGACAATGCGATGACTGCCGCGATTGTGGTCAGGTCGTCGCGTAGGACCACGGCGTCCGCGGTGTCGAGGGCGAGGTCGGATCCAGCTCGGCCCATGGCGAGGCTGGTTCCGGCGGCAGCCATCGCTGGTGCATCGTTGACGCCGTCGCCGACGAGCAGGACATGGTGCCCGCTTTGCTCGAGTTCTCGAACGGCGTCGACCTTGTCCTGTGGGAGCAGCTCTGATCGTACGTCCGTGATCCCGATCGTTGTTGCGAGTTGTGTTGCAGCACGAGTGTTGTCGCCGGTGAGCATGGTCGGCGTAGTTCCTGTCAACGCGGTCAGCGACCGCACCACCGCGTCTGCGTCCCGGCGGAGCTGATCGGTGAACCCCAGTACAGCGACGGGAGTGGCGTCGAGGGAAACGACAACTGCAGTCCGGCCGTGTCTTTCGAGTTCGCTGACAACGACGTCGACATCGATGTCGACATCGATGTCGACGCCGGATAGTTGCGGGCTGTGCTCGTCGATGCGGGTGGGGCTGGTGATCGCAACTTGTCGGCCATCGACAAGTGCGGAGACTCCGACTCCGGGCGTGGATCGGAAATCCTCCACGCGATGTAGCGAGATTCGTCGTTCACGCGCTGCTGCAACGACGGTGCGGCCGAGTGGGTGCTCGCTCGCGGCTTCTGCGCTTGCCGCGAACGCAAGTGCCGAAGCCTCGTCGATATCCGCGGCGGCGAGGACGCGAACGTCGGTCAGTGCGGGTCTACCTTCGGTCAGGGTGCCGGTCTTGTCGAACGCGACTACGGTCGCGTTCCCGAGTTGTTCCATCACGACCGCAGATTTGACGAGGACGCCGTGACGTCCGGCGTTGGCGATCGCGGATAGGAGCGGGGGCATCGTGGCGAGTACGACTGCGCACGGGGAGGCCACGATCATGAACGTCATGGCGCGCAACAAGGTTGGCTGCAGTGCCGAGCCGACTGCCAACGGGATGAAGAACAACGCCACGGTCGCAACGACGACGCCGAGGGAGTAGCGCTGTTCGATCTTTTCGATGAACAGTTGCGTCTTCGCTTTGGTGGCGGACGCTTCCTCGACCATGGAGACGATCCGGGCGATGACGGTTTCGGTGGGATCGCGTTCGACCCGCACGCGTAGGACGCCGCTCCCGTTGTGGGTACCGGCGAACACCTCGTCGTCGACGGCCTTGGCGGCTGGCAGTGGTTCACCGGTGATCGAGGCCTGGTCGACGTCGCTGGCGCCGTCCACGACTCGTCCGTCTGCTCCGATTCGCTCGCCGGGTCGGATGACGATGATGTCGCCGATCGCCACATCGGCTGTGTCAACCTGTTCTTCGGCTCCGGTGGCGGTCACGCGGGTGGCCTGTGCCGGGGCCAGATCGAGCAGGCCCTTCACCGAATCCTCTGTCCTGCGTGTTGCGACGGCTTCCAGGGCTCCGGAGGTGGCGAAGATGACGATCAACAGGCCGCCGTCGAGTACCTGTCCGATCGCGGCCGCTCCGATCGCGGCGACGATCATCAACAGGTCGACGTCGAGGGTCTTCTCGCGCAGCGCCTGCAGTCCTGCCCAGGCCGGTTCCCAGCCTCCAGTGACATAGCAGGCCAGGTACAGGCCCCAGTACATCCAGACCGGTGCTCCTGCGAACTGGGCAACCAGTCCTGCCGCGAACAGCACGGTGGCGGCGACCGCCCATCTGACCTCGGGTAACGACAACGCCGGGGTCCGGCGAGTGGGGAGCGTCCCTGCCCGAGGGGCAGGTGCATCGGCCAGTGTGGTGGGCATCGAATCTTCCTTCAACGGTCGCAAGGGTGAATCGGACGCCATACTACGCATATATGTAGACGTCTTCATATATTGCGTGTGTTTAGAATGTGAGGTATGGGCCACGGAGTGCAAGGTAGGGACACCCCCGCAGCGGTGCTCGACGCCGAGAGCGCTGCCGTCGTCGCCGAAGCCTTGCAGGCGTTGGCCAATCCGAGCCGGTTGCTGATTCTCTCGCGACTGCGCTGTGGGCCGGTCGCGGTCAACGACCTTGCTGAGGATGTGGGAATGACGCAATCGGCTGTCTCTCATCAACTTCGGCTGCTGCGCGCCCTCGGGCTCGTCACGGGAACTCGCACCGGCCGAAGCATCGTCTACAGCCTGTACGACAACCACGTCGCCCAGCTGCTCGACGAGGCGGTTTATCACGTCGAGCATCTGCGGCTCGGGGCGCGGGACATCTCGGCCGGCTGATCCTTTCCCCGAGAGGTCAGGGCGCCTGGGAGCGTTCGAGGAGTGCAGGACGGCCGTCCGTCCCGGCGGTCACCGGGTAGTAGGTGTGGTGGGTGATCGGGTCGACCGCGACGACGTGAGCGTCGTCGGCCAGGTGTCCGGACCCGACGGCGGTCAGGTGCCCGCCTTGTCGGTCGAGCACGCTGACGGTGCCGCTCTCGGCGGCGACGTAAAGACGTTGCGCTCCTTGGTCGTAGGCCAGGACGTCGGGTCAGCCCACCCATGTCGCTCCCGGAAACTGACCAGGGTGAGCGCAGCGGCAAGCGGCAGCCCGAGGGCGGACATCGAGAACCCGACAGATTTGCGCACGGTGAAGTCTCCTGAATATAGCAATGGGAATCGTTTTCGATACTGTAGCGGGGTGAATCACCTCGTTGCGCATCGCCCCATCCCTCGTCGCATCTGATGTGACCAGGGGAGTTTCGGCGGCGCCTCGACATCGGAACAGCCATCGAGGACGAACATTTGCTCTAGGGAAAGGGCAGCGGCTGTTCGTTTCGTTGCGCCAGCATCGTTGTCATCACATCTGATTCGTGTTGCTGCAGCGCAAGCAGTGAGCGTGCGAACCGGCGAATGATCGGATCCTCGGCGCGATCGCTTGCCACCTCGAGCATGTCGTTTCCGCCCTGGTGGTGGCGGAGCATCAGTTTCAGAAATTGTGTGTCCGACTCGTGCCCTTCCGCAGCGCGGAACGTCTCGAAATCCAGCGCCGTGGCCATTCCCGGCATCGAAGTGCCCGAATCGTGTGAGGGCATCTGGTGATCTCCCTCAGCCATCCAGCTCGTGTACGGTTCGGCTGGTTTCCTCGGTTGTCCCCACATGTCCAACCACCCCTGCATCATTCCAATCTGAGTGCCCTGACCTGTGAGGATGTCGAATGCCAGGGTGCGGACTGTGAGGTCGCCGGCATTGGCGACCGAAATTCGCGCAAGCTCGATCGCTTGCTCGTGATGAATGATCATGTAGTGCAAGAACCCGATGTCGACACCACTCGTCGGCGGGGAAGGTGCTTGCGTGTCCGATTCTCGCGTGAGATAGCTCCCGAGGACGATTCCGAGCACCAAGCACACGGCGACAGCCAACGACATGCCTGTTGCTGTGCGGCGGGAGCAGTGTGTGTTGCGGTCATCGTGTCGGCTGTGCGGAATGCGGAGCGACGTGCTGCCCATGGAGCTGGTTCCTCTGTGTGTGATAAGTCGATGTGACTGTGTAGTAACGGATTTCGAATCGGAACCGGGGTGGGGTTCGCGAGTGGCGTCGCCGATTGCGGATGTTCACCTCAGTTGGGCCGGCAGGTCCCCCGGGGTGACACCGAGATGGATGTGATCGCGGTGAACATCGTCGGAGAAGAACCCTGCTCTGTCGCCGTTGAGATCGATCGGGCCACCCACTTCGGTCGCTCCGAGTTCGGAGGCGCGAAGCATGAACTCAGTGAGCACCGGTGAAGTGACGCTGTAGTCGACAATGCGAACGCCGTTGATCTCGCGCACATCTGCCGCTCGACCGACGGCATGATTCGACACTTTCGACGTCGGAAACACCGTTTGAATGTGGCCGGTGTGCATCACCTGGATTCCGAAGGTGAATTCCTCACCGAGACCGGTCAGGACGCGAAGCAGTGTTTCGTCGACCCGGCCGGTACCGACATCGTCTCGTGCAGGTGCGGACAAGATGATGCTGGGGTTGTCGATCACCGCCAGGGCGGACCCGGTGATTGTTTGCTGCTCACCGAGGCTGGTCAATGCCTTGATCTGTCGGACTTGCCAGACGCCGCCACCATGTCGGGCAAGACGAACGTCGAGTGCCATCTGCCTGTTCACAGATTCCGTGGAGTAGGTCAGTTGTTGATCGAACAAGGCGATGACCGCAGCTTCGTCAGTGGCGATGCCGCCGTACTGCGGATAGAGGACCCGCAGGGAACCGGCGATCGCATCAGACGGCTGCAAGATCGCTGCGGCCGCGACGAGTTCGGGTACGAGACCAACTCGCGAGAGCGGATCGGTGACGGTCGACCACGTTCCCGCTGTTTCGAGGAAGTCTGCTGCCGTTCGTTTGATGTCGGGCAGCACCTCATTGGCGCTCGGTGTCCACACGCCCGAAAGCCCCTGCTGCTGTTGCATGTTCGTGGATTTGTGCCGGGACGGCACATCACCGGGGCGCGTGGCGGTGGTAGAGACGGGCGCATCAGGGGTTGTGTGGGGTGTTCGCGGCACTGCACATGCGCTGATCGTTCCGGCGGCGGGGACGGCGACGATCAGCGCTAGAACTTGTCGGCGAGTGAGCTCCATATGGTCCTTGTAGTGGTGTCAGAGAGTCGATACCGGTGATCTGTGGCGGGTTTTCCGCCCCCTGCTAGCGCGGTGCAGGGCCTGGGGGCGTGGCGGATCGAGGTGGGGCGTCAGACGGCAGTTCCCGGGGGCCGGCTGGGCCCGGTCGTGGTTGGGAACCATCACCGATGGACAGCGTGATCACCGAACCGGGAAGCGTCGAACCGACAGGCGAGATGCTGACCACTGTTCCCGGCGTCGAAACGGATTCGGTTGTGGTCGTTGCGACGTCGAACCCTGCAGCTTGAAGCAGCGAGGTCGCTGCGGACGACGTCATCCCGACCACGTTCGGAATTTGAGCGCTCTGCGCACCTCGGACGTATTTCTGATCGACGGGTGGCAGTTCCACAGGACCGAATTTCGTGGCTATCGGCGCCAGCGCGTCGTACCAGGTGCGTGCAGGTTCGTTGCCGCCGTAGAGATCACCGGATCCGCAGGGCCGCAGGGGGAAGGAACAGAGTGCACTCGGAGTCGGCGAATCGCCGTACGTGTACACCGCACCGGCGTAGCGGTTGGTGAATCCGAGGAAACCGGAGGACCGATTCGCCTCGGTAGTTCCGGTTTTTCCCGACATCGGCAGCGACCACCGGGCCGACGCCGCTGCGGCGGCTGCGGTGCCGCCAGGTTGGTCGTCCTTGCTCATCGCGTTGGCCAGGGTGTTCGCCAGTCCTGGGTCGATCACCTGCTCGCACCCTTGTACCGCCATCGGCACCGGGGCGCCCTCGCGATCGAGTACCGAGTCGATCGGGGTCGGGGGACACCACTTCCCCGAGGATGCGAGTGTTGCTGCCACGTTGGACAGTTCGAGTGGGTTGACCTGGGTCGGTCCGAGGGTGAACGAGCCCAGGTTCTGCTGCTTTTGGACTTCGGCCATGCTCTGCTGGCCTTGCCCCGAGGTGCCCGGCTCGTCGTAGGAGCGAAGTCCGAGCCGTACGGCCATCTCCACTGCCGGGGTGACCCCGACGGACTCGAGTAACTTCACGAAGGCGGTGTTCGGTGATTGCGCCAACGCATCGGTCAGCGGGAGGGCGGCGGGATAGTTGCCGGTGTTCTCGACGCAGTAGGTGGACGGGGGGCATCCTTGTGCGCCGCCATCACCGAGTCCTTTGACTTCGACTCGTCGGGGAACCTGCAGGACGCTGCTGCTACCGAGTCCCTTCTCCATTGCCGCTGCGGCGGTGAAGATTTTGAAGATCGAGCCCGCTCCGTTGCCGACAAGCGAATACGGTTGCGGCTGTACTGTTTCAGAGGCTTCGGCGTCGAGGCCGTACGTGCGACTGCTGCCCATTGCCAGTATGCGGTGTTGGTCCTGGCCGGGTGCGACGACATTCATGACGGTCGCGGCCCCGTCCACGTCGGGTCTGGTGTTGCGTACCAGTGCGGTCTTGACGGAGTCTTGGACGTCCGGCTCGAGAGTGGTCCTGATCAGGTAGCCGCCTTTGTCGATTTCTTCGCCGCTGATGCCCGCTTGGGCCAGGTACTGCAGCGCGTAGTCGCAGAAGAATCCGCGGTCGCCGGCGGCGATACATCCGCGTGGGAGTGTATTGGGTTCGGCGAGGACGCCCAGGGGTTGGGTTTTGGCTGCCCGCAGCTCGTCGGCGCGTTCGGGGATGTTTTCGATCATCGTGTCGAGAACGACGTTTCGGCGTGCGGTGACGCCGTCCACGTTCGTGTACGGGTTGAGTGCGGAACTGGACTGGACCATGCCGGCGAGCATCGCGGCCTGCATGGCGGACAGGTCGCTGGCGTCGATGCCGAAGTAGGTTCGGGCTGCGTCTTGGATTCCGAAGGATGCGTTGCCGAATGGAACGAGGTTGAGATAGCGGGTGAGGATCTCGTCTTTGGTCAGTTGTCGGTCGAGGGTCAGTGCCATGCGGATCTCGCGGATCTTGCGCGCGGGTGTCGTTTCGATGGCAGCTCGGCGTTCGGCGTCGGTGGTGGCCAGCACCAGAAGTTGATAGTTCTTCACGTACTGCTGGTTGAGTGTCGAGGCGCCCTGTTCGACCTGTCCGCTGGTGGTGTTGGTCAGGAACGCTCGGAGTGTGCCCTGCCAGTCCACGCCTTGGTGGTCGGCGAAACGTTTGTCCTCGACGGAGACGATCGCGAGCTTCATCTCGTTGGAGATTTGATCGCTGGGGACTTCGAAGCGGCGCTGCTCGTACAACCATGCGATCGGGTTTCCGGCTGCGTCGACCATGGTCGAAACGCCGGGAACAACTCCCTTGGCCAGCTCGGCGGAGACGTTGTCGACGGTGCTCACCGCCTGATTCGATGCGTATCCGAAGCCCCCGACGACCGGAAAGAGCACACCCGCGAGCAGGGCGCCGGCCAATGCCGTGCATCCGGCGAGTTTGGCCACTGTTTTTGTCGCACTGCTCATGTCAATTCCGTTCCGTCCTGTGCTGCGACGCCGAGTGATCGCCGGTAGACCTGCATTCGTCGACCGTCACGATCGAGGTAGGTGCGCGTCGGGGTCCATCCGAGGCGTTCGTAGAAACCGTGGGAGGTGCTCGAAGCGGAATCGGCGGTGTCGACGTGTGTTGCAAGCTCGGCGGTGGGCGTACCGAACTGCGTTGCGGCGGCCTCGAAGCCGGCGGTGAGTTCGGCGCCGATTCCCCGGCCACGCCGTGCGGGGTCGACGGCGACAGCGGCCAGTACCGCTACCGGATCGGCGGGCGGGCGGGGCGGGGACGTCGTCGTCCTGACATCGCGAGGACAGCCCAGGAACAATTCCTTGGCGGCATTGCACCACGGCAGTGCCCGTGTGCGGAGAAACCGGGCAGCCAGTTGCGGCCGCGCGACCAGCGCGATGATGCCGTGAACAGCGAGTGAGGCCATCGTTTGTCGGTCGCGCACCATGTGGCTCAGGTGCGTTCGGTGATCGAGTGTTCCGAGGAGGAATCCCAGAACGTTCCGGTCGGCATCGACTGCGACGAAAGCAACGGCATAGGGGTGGTCGAGGAAACTGTGATGCCACCGGCGCAGAAAGCGGTAGCCGAGTTGGGGAAAGAGTCCCACGGGTAGGGCGTCGAGGTGCAGGTGAGCGCTGCTGGAGAGGTCACCGATCTGGGCGGGACGAATGGTGACGGGCCCGGCCCCGGCGGCAGCGGATGCCGGCGGTGTGGGCCGTGGGTGGGGTCGGGTAGAGCTGACAATGACACGCACGAGGGCGCTCCTGAGGTGAGATCGCGTGCGATCGGCCATCGGCCGACGGCGGACGCGGAACTGAAGTGGGAAAGGTCTGCCGGCTAGTGCAGACCTGTCACACCCTCAGTACGCATGCGGCATCGAGGATCGACACCGGGCGCAGGACGGCGCCGACTGCCGCGAACCTTGCGCCGCTTCGCTTTTCCGTGGCGAGCGAGGGTCGTACGCACACAATCCAGAGCAGTCGCAGCGCAATCACGACCAGTCCCAGCGAGAGAATGGCCAACAGCACGTGCACCGATTCGAACATCTGGGCAGGGCCGTCGGCCTCTCCCGGGCCGCTGTGACGGTGATCAGCAGGTGACCCGACGATGTTTTTCGGGGTCTCGTGCGGCGTCGGGTCTGCGGCTTGATCGATCACGGCAGCAGCGATCGGGGCGTGGCCGGCCGCCGACGAATCCGATGTGTGTGCGATCTGTGAGGAGAGGAGCATGGCGAACACCGCAGCGAGCATCACGGCGCCGAGCAGTACTCGCTGCATCGTCGCGTCAGCTCGAATCGGTCCCACCAGGCCAAGATAGCACCGCGCACACCCTCAAGTTCATATGTGCGCACTCATGCCTTTCCGACCTGCGAGTCGACTGCCGACCCCACCGGACGGGGTGACCTGACGGGCGGTCCGTGGATCACGGCCCCAAAGCGGCCGAATGTGTTTCTACATGTGCGCAAGTGCGCACATGTGGGTTAGAGTGGGGTTTCCTTGTTCACGAGAACGTTCGGAGGATCTCCGTGCTCGACGTATTGCGGCATCGCACCTTCCGCCGATTGTTCACCGCTCAGATCGTTGCCCTGATCGGCACCGGGTTACTGACGGTCGCTCTCGGTCTGCTGGCCTACGACCTGGCGGGCAGCGATGCCGGCGCGGTGCTCGGCACTGCGCTGGCCATCAAGATGCTGGCCTACGTCGGCGTCGCGCCGATCATCTCCGCCCTCACCCATCGTGTGCCCCGCAAAGTCCTCTTGGTATCCGCGGACGTGATCCGGGCTCTCATCGCGCTCGCCTTGCCGTTCGTCGACCAGACCTGGCAGATCTACGTCCTGATTTTTCTGTTGCAGTCGGCATCGGCGACGTTCACTCCGGCCTTTCAATCGGTGATCCCCTCGGTCTTGGTCGAGGAAGAGGATTACACCCGGGCCTTGTCGCTCTCTCGCCTTGCCTACGACCTCGAATCGCTCCTGAGCCCGATCCTGGCAGCAGCACTGCTGACGCTGATTTCCTACCACTCGTTGTTCTTGGGAACCGTCGTGGGCTTCACCGTATCGGGCCTGCTAGTTGTCGGAACCACACTGCCGAAGCTGGCTCCGGCGGGTCCGGCGGTGCCGCTGGTCCAGCGAATCACGCTCGGTGCCCGCGTGATGGTGGGCAGTCCTGTTCTTCGAGGACTGCTCGCGTTGAACTTGGTGGTCGCCTCCGCGACCGGGTTGGTCGTGGTCAATACCGTGGTCTACGTCCGCGATCTCCTCGGCGGCACCAACACCGGTGTCGCACTCGCACTCGGTTTCTACGGTGGCGGTTCGATGCTCGTTGCGCTGTGCGTACCACGAATTCTCGCCTCGATATCTACCCGGCGACTGATGCTCACCGGCTCCGCCGTGGTCGCCCTCGGACTTGCCGCGGCGTCGTCGATGCTCCTCATTGCCCCGACGCCCCCGATCTCCTGGGTGATGCTGACGACCATCTGGATAGCCCTCGGGGCCGGAACGTCCATGATCAACACCCCGTCGGCGCGACTGCTTCGCGACGGATCGACCCCGGAGAACCGGGGAACGGTATTCACCGCACAGTTCTCCCTCTCCCATGCCGGCTTCCTGCTCACCTACCCTTTGGCAGGATGGGTAGGAGCGGAGGCCAATCAGTTCACCGCCGCGGTCGCATTGACCGTGCTCGCTACACTCGCAGCAGTCTTCGCATCACGGGCCTGGCCCGTGAGTGCCGCCCCGACAGTCGAGGCGGCCGCAACGGGAAAGTGAGCACGCCGATGTCCGATGCTGCCGTGCCCGCCGTGACAGACGTCCGGACCGAGGCAAGTCTGGTACATCCGATCGCGCCCGATCAATCCCGTCTCGACGCTGCGACCGGAACCTTCCGCATGCTGGCCGATCCCACCAGGCTTCACATCCTGTGGCTGCTGACTCAAGGCGAAGCCGACGTCACCGCCCTCACCGAAGCCTGCGACGCCTCCCGCACAGCAGTCAGTCAACACCTGGCCAAACTTCGATTCACCGGCCTGGTCGACACCCGCAAAGAAGGACGGCGGGTGATCTACCGAATCCACGACGGACACCTCGCCCGCTTGGTCGGCGAAGGCCTCAACCACGCCGACCACCTGGTCACGGGCGAACCCGCACACGAATAGGCCACAACCCTGCGGCTGCACGTTCCCGTCGCAGTCACGGCGAGTGACGGTCTGCGGGGGATCCTCCGCAGACCGCCACTGCCACCGCTACGAGAGCGGCCCACCGCCGTCCGGTAGGGACGAGGATGGGCCGGTAATCACAGAGGAATTCGGTCAGGACTTCTTCGTGTTCCGGGGAACAAGGAAGAACACCACGGCGCCGCCGATGACGACCACCGCAACGGCGATCAAGATCCATGCCGGGAATCCACCCGAGTCCTCGTCTGCTGGTTGTGCGGTATCGGAGGATCCGGTTGTCGTTGCAGGTGCCGTACCGCTCGCAGAACTTGCTGCTCCGGGGTTTGCTTGGGTCAGTTGGAAGTTGTACGTGCCGTCGATCGGATGGCCGTCTTCGGAGATGACCCGGAACGCGACCGTGTACTGGCCGGCCTCTCCGAGTCCGTCGAGATCGACGGACATGTCGCGGCCCTCGACCACAGGCTCGGATCGACCCCACTGCGTGCCGTCCGCATCGACCACCTTCAAGGTGGCGAAATTGGATTGGATGTTTTGATTGAACGTCAACGTCACCTGGTCAGGGGCTGTGCTGATCTGCGCACCGTCGGCGGGATTACTACCGGCCAGGGCCGCATGCGCCGCAGCAGGTCCCGCACTCAATGCGGCGATGCCCGGCGAGCTGGCCCCCGCTCACTGCCATCAACAGACCCACGCGTCGGGAGAAGATGTTCGCCGACACCGCGATCACCCCCAGGCTGCAGCACACAGCCAACAACAGCACCCATTCTGCGGATCCCGGCCAATGTCCACCCGCGCAGCCGTGCGCGAGAATCGCTGTCGTCGCCGTCGTCGCGCCGACGCCGGCACCGCGAATCTGCACCGCGCAAGACTGGGCAGAGTTCGTCACCAGGCCAAGGATAGAGATACCGAGTCCCCGCCCCGTACCTGCACACCACGACGACGTCGCCGCAGCGTCACCCCGACCAGCACGTGAGCACCCCATTGACCCTGCGACACCGCAAACGCGGACGCAGTGACGACACCAACCGAAATGTCCGTTTTATGCAGTTTTGCTAAACTGAGATCATCTCCACTCGACCTTTCGTCGACTCCTCCGAGGAGGAAGGGACATGGACACCAGCGACAAACCCGGGCCGCCTCGATGTAGGCGGCTGCGATGAACGAGATTGTCGTCAACGGCGCGTTGGTGCTGGTCTTCGTTCTTATGGGTGGTGTGTTCGCCGCCACCGAGATCGCTCTGGTGTCGTTGCGCGAAGGGCAGATTCGACGGTTGGAGCAGCGCGGCGGACGTGGTGCGCGCACTGCCGCGTTGGCGCGTAATCCGAACCGGTTTCTCTCTGCTGTGCAGATCGGGGTGACGGTCGCCGGTTTCTTTTCCGCCGCGTACGGCGCCTCCACTATCGCACCGGCTGTTTCTCCCGCTCTCGTGTCGTGGGGGCTCCCGGCTGCGGCGGCATCGATTACGGCTTTGGTCGGCACCACTCTGGTGATCTCGTATCTGTCGTTGATCCTGGGGGAGCTCGTACCCAAACGTATTGCGCTGCAACGTGCCACCGGCGTTTCGTTGCTGACGGCCCCGGTGGTGGACTGGTTCGCGACAGCGATGCGGCCGGTGATCTGGGTGCTGTCCGTCTCGACCGACCTGTTGGTGCGCTTGGTGGGCGGCGACCCGAAAGCCAAGGGGGAGGACATCACTCACGAGGAGCTGCGGGATCTGCTCATCGGCCACAAAGCCATCGCCGAGGACGAGCGCCGGATCCTGTCTGAGGTTTTCGATGCCGGACATCGATCTCTGGCCGAGGTGATGCGACCGCGTACCGATGTCGATTTCCTTTCCGCCGACACCGCGCTGTCTCTGGCGCGCGAACAGGCATTGCAGTGGGGGCACAGCCGCTACCCGGTCACCAAGTCTTCCCATGACGACATATCGGGGTTCGTTCATCTTCGCGATCTGCTCCTCGCCGACGAGCGCACCGTGAACACTGTTGCCGACGTGTCCCGGCCCGTACTTCATCTTCCGGGCTGCAAACCCGCGTTGGCCGCGTTGACGGACATGCGACGAGAGAATCTTCAGATCGCGATCGTCGTCGACGAGTACGGGGGTACGGCGGGGATCGTCACCCTCGAAGACATCGTCGAGGAGATTGTCGGCGAAATCAGGGACGAGTACGACGATCCCGCCGTCCCTGACGTGTCACCGATCCCGAAGCGTCAACGGGTCGACGGCTTGCTTCTCGCGGATGATTTCGAATCCCGCACCGGGATAGCGCTGCCCGCAGGTCCGTACGACACGGTGGCGGGTTTTCTGCTGCACCGACTCCAACGTCTTCCCCAACTCGGTGACACCGTCGTCTTCGATGGGCACCGGCTCACCGTCAGCGCACTGGACGGCCGGCGCATTTCGGGTATCCGTGTCACCCACCCTCATACCCCGGCCCACGGCAGGGTCTCGATCAGTCGGTGACGGACAACGTGTGTGAAGGCAGCGGGCGATACCGGACCGATTGGCTTCCATTCCCAGGTTCTCGGTCTCGGCGAGGAAGGAACGCGATGCTCCTAGGTCCCGGTATCGAGTCCGGCAATCTGCGGTGGCGATGGATGACCGTTGCCGCGGTCGGGGCATTGGGTGTGATCTGGTTCGTCTCCCCGGTCGCGGTCCTGGTCGCTGGTTCTGTGCTCGGCGGGGTCGGGCTGCTGGTTTTTCACCTGCTCCCGCTACGCGAGGTAGGTGCCCGCGCAGCGTCGGTCGGTGCGGGGTTGCTGATCCCAGCGGTTCCGCTCTCCGTCGTGCATTTGGTCAATCTGTTGTAGCGCCCGAGATCGGCCGCCGAACATCCCCCTCGGGGACCGTTGTCTGAACTGCGTAGAGGGCGGTCGGGCGTAGGAGCGCTTTTCTGCGTCTGGCGGCGGTGGTGAGGAGATATTTTTCGGCGGCGGTGTAGTCGGTGATGGTGGTGCCGTCGGGGCCGGGGGTGTGGGTGATCAGTTCGAGGTAGCGGCGCCGGTAGAGGTAGGCGTCCGGTTCTGCGAGGAGGAATTCCGCAGCGGCGACGACGTCCGGATGCGGGGCTGCCCGGGCGAGTCGCGTCGGGGCGGATTGATGATTGACCACGGCGGTGTAGTGCTGCTCGGTGAGGTCGCCGATGCGGCGAGGGCTGCTCATCGGACCGTTGCCGCGATGAGGAAACCGACCCGCGAACGGCAGCACACCGTAGTGGAGGTGACGGTGAGGGAGACATCACGAACTCGACGAGGGGTGCGGAACATGATCACCGTTCTCCGTGTAGTTAGCCGGGCGTACGAGATATGTATACCGCTCCATCACACTGAGTCACAGATATTCGACGTTACAGATGCGAAAAATTTGGGCTGCCGATTCCCGCCCATACTTCCCCTCGCTTCGCCAGGGCTCCGGTTGCCGGCGGGTGGGCGGCCTCGACGACCACACAAAGGCAGGGGACCGACGAGGCCGGTAGACGTCGGCGACTGCTCCCGCACGCCTATTCCTCGACGGTACGGGGCGGCGGCCGCAGAGGACGGTGAGGTTCGTCCCGATTGCCGTGAGTGGTTCGTACAGACATCATCACCCCTCAAATGCAGCCGCCGATGCACGCCGGCCGGCATGGAACTTTGGGATCGGCCCACACGGGTTGTCGGGAGTCGAACGGAGACAACGCATTCGCTATAATCGGCTAACGCAGCGTCATCCCGACGTGGCGTTGCGCTCGGCCCACCGAACACCGGTCCTGCGCAGGCCGACATCCGGTGGGCCACCCTGTACTGCGCGCCTGTCTCCCCAGACACCGCGCGCACGGCCCATCAGGTCGGACACCTAACCCCGCCCTGATGGGCCACTTCTGGACCGTGCCTCGCGGTCGGCGAACTCTTTACTCGCTGCGTTCACTGCGAAAAGCTTTCTCGCAGTAGCTCTCACAGCTTCGCGATCACTGACCTGTCGATGCCCACGGCTCCAGTCCCGGCCGCGACTGCGGCGAAAGCTCGCTGCAATGCCCGGCCGTCCGACCTCATGGTTACCGCACAAGATATTCGGTGAGGTTCACCGGCGCCGAGGTGTGAGCGCCGACGCCGGTGAACCCTGCGCGCCCTGGTGATGCACTGCCCGTGCAGAGCGCTTTCTCGGAGGTGACCCACCCCCGGCGAGTGGTCAGCCGGAGGGCAGGTCGTCGGTGCGGCTCCCCGCATTCTTTCGCGGGGTTTCTACTGCCGCACCCCAAAGATATCCCGCCGGCACCGAATGCAAACGTCGCTCCCCACCCAATCATCACCGTCTCGGTGACATACCCGCCTAGCGTGCCAGGTGCGCGGGCATCGTTGCAGTGGTGAGTACTTCGAGCCGCTAACACGGGGCCGGCCCGAACCGATGAACCAAGTGCGGGGGGAGCAAACTCCAACATGCGTGCGAGGTGAGGATCATGGGTTCGGCTGGAATCGACTTCAACGTGGCCTTCGCAGCCTTCGTCAAATGGCTGTCCGTCACGTTCGGCGGAGGTATCGGGATCAGCTGATACAACCGTCGGAACACCGAAAGCTGCCCCCGTCGTCATCTTAGAAACCGAGGGCAGTCGCTTCGTGTCCAACGTCGTTCCGCTCCATTGGTTCCTCTACTTGGACAAGGAATCGGCTATCCGACGAGGATTGCGCGGTCCGCAGGCCGGGGCGCTCAGTCACCAGGATCCGCTGAGGATGAAGTGATGAAAACATACCGGCCGGGGGCCCTTTGCCCGATCTGAACAGCTCTCAGACTTCACCGTCCCACGCATTGTCGCGGGCTTGCGCCGTCGACGCCGTCATTCCGGCTGGCAGGCCCCGGGCCTTCAACTCCTCGTTCAGGAAATAGAGCCGCGCACGCTGGTTCGGGCTCAGTTGCTCGGCGTGGTCGCAGAGCCTGTGGTGCTCCGCTACGAGCTGTTCCGATGTCAGCCGGTAGACGGAGACCGGTACCTGCTCGCGTTTCATGTGCGCCTCCTCGAAAGAGTCAGACAGTCCGCAGCGAGTCTTTCGACTACGTGGGTCCGAGGAACGATCGAGCTGTCAACATCATTTTACGTCGCGCAATCTCACTGCAGAGCAACTTGCCGGGCGAGCCGTCCGGCAAGCGACGCGGCGAAACTCCTCCTCACCCAGCAACCGTCGTGAGACTTGAGATTCGAACACAGTCGTTACGGGAACATCGTGGTTACGAGCTTTTTCGACTGACGGCGAGGTCGTGTGATGGAGAGGTACAAGTTCACGTTCGCGGATGGATCGGGCACCGAAGAGTTCTTCGAGTCGGACAATGAGGCGATCGTCGCGGCGACGGCCGCTAACGGCGGTAGTAGTTGGGGGTTGTATGTCCAGCGCTACGACCATCGCGGAGCGTTGCTACCCACGAAACTTCCTCCCGGCGGGCACCGGGGCACATGGTGCCCGAAGATCGGCATGCCGAGTCCGGCGCTGGTGCCGGACTCGGCGGTTGATTCGGCTTCGAAGCCGTGAGGCGTTTACAGGACCGTAGGCGGGGTAACTGGCGGTCAGATGGCATGAAGGAGTACTTCGCATGGATGTCGATGACCTCGATGTGGTGGTGTGGCCCGAATCCGAGGAACGTGAAGCGTGGTGGCGTCAGGTCGTCACAGTCGGCAGCACGGATGCCACGTCGGCGACGATGACACCGAATCGGAGTATCGAGGACGCAGCCTCTCGGGTTCTGCACGCGGCATAGTTCGTCGACTGCGGCGAGTGTCTGCCAACGATGATCTGATCGAGGTTCACGTGTGTGCCTGTGGGGGTTGATAATTCCCGTCCGGCATGGCGCGTGGTCTGACGCTGTTCGCTCGAACTGCTACGAATCTTCAATCATCAATGTGTGAAGGGCCTTTCCGATGAACGTACTGACTTCGAGGTCGAACTCGCCGGCTGTGCACAGCGGTTCGATGAGTACTGCCGAGATCAAGGCTCGTATCGAGGCGATGTACGCCGACCGAGGCACTCTCGTTCCGAAAGGCACCGGAACAAAGTCCTGAATATCGGCTGGGGCCGAGTTGGGAGTCCGTGGCCGTGCCCGGGAGTTCGAGGCCGTGCCCGGGAGTTCGAGGGTCAGGGTTCGGTGGGGAAGCCGTAGCGGCGGCGCATGCGAGTGAGGGCGACGATGTCGCCGTCGGTGCACTCGGTGGCGGCGATCCATCGGCAGGCCTGCTGGTAGTCGGCGTGCGTCCGGGCCCGGCTCTCGCCAGTGATGCCGACGTAGGGGGAGTGTTGTGCGTAGTCGCTGTCGGTGTTCTCGAATTGGGAGAGGTAGGCCGCGAGTACGGCTGCTTCGCGCCGGAATTTACCGAGCACCGAAACCTCCGCCAAGGCAATGCGGGGAGGGACCTGCCACGTGGCGCGGCGCCGAAGATGGATGTGCTGGCATCGGTTGAGGTGCTCCACTCGGCCCCGACCTGATGAAGTACGTGCTGATCAACAATAGCGATTGACCGTAGCGCCGACCACTCTAGCTATTAACAAGCCACCGCATAGACCCGGCGGTTGTTGTGTGCCCTCGCCGAGGAGGTGCCGTGGCGGCGGGCATGTGCGGTAAGGGTTTTCTCGGATCCGGTGTCGTCACTACCTCCATACCCGCCCGGAGTAATCGTGGTGAGGCCCTCAGTTTCAGCAACACACGCGTCCTTCGAAATTGTTGGGCGGAGCGCGTTTGCGTTCGTCGTGTGTGGGATATCTGTGGGGTGCGGCACTGGGAACACCCCGAAGATTATTGGGGGACGCCGCACGGACCTGCCTTCCCTGTCCATTCGCCGGGGGCGGGTCGCTGTGAAAGGAGCGCCCTGGGCGGGCAATGCATCGGGGCGTGCGGGGGTCGCCAGCATTGGTGCTCATACGTCAACGCTGGTGAACCCCCTCTTTTCATGTTTTCGGGTTAGAGGTTCGAGGGCTCGGGCGTGCAGGCCGGGGGTGTGTGTGCGGGCGGTGGCAATGGTCAGCTGTTGGGCGTTGCGGTGTGTGTGCCACCGAAGGCGGAGGCGCCACGTCGTTGATGTGCCGTACGCCCGTTCCGGTGGGTTCGGTGCCGGCATCGGAGGCCGGTGCTCGAATCTCAGAGATGCGCGCGCGGTTCGTGACACCAGCGTGACACCAGTAAGTGGTGGGGTGCGGTCGTCTCGGGGCAGGGACCATTCGGGGGCCGGCGCCCACCGCCGTGAGTGACCAGCGTGCCGGTGGGCGCCTGTGTGCGACTCACCCGAATCGCTCGCCGCGTGGGGTAGTTACCTCGGAGCCGGCGGGCTGAAACATGTGTGGTGGAAGCCCCTTTCCCGTGGTGGTTGTGAGGGATGTCTTTTCGTGGGTATTCACCGATCCGAACGAGTGCGGATCGGAGGGAGTGCACGGTGCAGGATGTCAGGCGCGGGATGAGCGATGAGGATCTGGTGACGGAGTGTTGTCGGTTGCAGGGTCTGGACGAGTTGAGTCGCTGTGAGGAGATGCGGCTTGAGATCGTGCAGGACGAGTTGGAGTGTCGGCAGGCGGGAGCCGTGTCGAGTCGTCGACTCTGAGTGTTCAGTATTTCGGAGTTCGTTGTTGAGGAGGGCCTGCGGGGCAAGGGTTAGCCGGTAGCTTCGGCTGTTGCGCCGGTTGGAGCGGAAGGATGTCATTGCTGTGCGGGCCGCAATGGCGAGTACGTGATGCAGCTGGGAGTCTTCTCGCGGGCGTGGGTGTGGGTGGTGGTGATCGTGCCGGTCACCGCCCCAACCTCCGATCCCATATGAGCGGTCATGCTTCCGCTTTTGGCGGTGATTGCGCCCAGCTGTGTCGGAGGCCACGTCGTGCGCGGCGCTACCCGCGTGATCGCGCCACGCTGGAAGTGAAGTGTTGGGTTGGTAACGGTTCGCCTTCCCCGTAGACCAAACCTGACGGACTGTTTTAGGGTGGAGGTGCAGGGTTGAGTAGTGAGCCCGGCGCGGAAAGTGGGTCCCCGTGCTGTGTGCTCAACACGGGGACGTCTCACCTCGTGGAGTCCCCGCCCAGCATCAGTCGGTGGGGACTCCACTTCGACAGTATGCCGAGTTGGTGTATCTGCAGGTTACGTAAATATTCCAGTATGCGGAAGACGCCCGCTCCAGTCCGGGACTCGATACTCGTCCTGCCTTTGTGGCTGGCGTTGTCATGGCGTGCCTGCGCGTGGGCCCGTGATCGACTGCGCGAAGCATCTCCACTTTCGAACTGGTGTGATGTTGCCGTTGGATGCGCCGCTTTGCTCGTCGATCGCGATCGGGAACATCGGTTTCAGGTATGGGTTCGACGGGGTTGCCGTCGTTGGCATGGTGGCCGAGCAGGCGCGATGCCCTCTCCTCGAATCGGCGTGAGAAGCGCCAAAATTTCTATAGTGGCGGGGGTAGACATTCTCTGTTGGTGTGTTGTATCTTTTTTCTCACAGGAACGAAATCAAGAGGTGCGGGAGAGATGAACTACCCGCAAGCAGTACCGCAGGGCAGGGACGTGCCGGGACCGAAAGTTGTTGTGAGTGTGTAGTTCAGGTCCCGGCGCCCCCTTCAAACGGGCTACCGGACATGGTGTGTGCGTTCGGAAGCTCAAACGAGTGCAGTTGTTGGTTCAGTGAGTGAAATCGACCCCGTCTCGGCCCCCGGCGCACCCCCGCGCCGGGGGCCCCGTCCATTCCAGTGAGAGAAGACCGCCATCTCGGCAGAGCGACCCGCCGGCGACCTGTCCGGCAAGTTCGACGACGAAGACTATCCCGCCTACAGCATGGGCCACGCCGCCGAGCTCCTCGGCGTGCGGCAAGGGTTCCTTCGCAGCCTCGATGCCGCGAAACTCCTCACCCCACAACGCTCGGCCGGTGGGCACCGCCGCTACTCGCGCTACCAACTGCGTATCGCCGCCCGCGCGCACGAACTCGTCGCCGCCGGCACTCCACTCGAGGCTGCGTGCCGGATCATCATTCTCGAAGACCAACTCGCCGAAGCGTGCCGCATCAACGCAGAACTTCAACAACGCGACAACGGGCCCGGCGTCTGATCGCGGTTGGTTTCGGTGAATGTGCCGCCAGGAAGGAGCCTCGGGCCTTTAGCTGGGGTTCATGGTTTCCGGGGTGGTCGATTTGTGACTGTGATCTGCGAGTGTGGTTGTCAGAGAAGGGTTTCGGGTCGGGCGGGAGTTGTCCGGTTTCGAGGAAGATGATGCGTCGTCCGATGTCGACGGTGTGGTCGCAGAACCGTTCGTAGAACCGTCCGAGGAGGGTGACGTCGACTGCTGCTTGTACTCCGTGTGGCCATTGTGGGGCTTGGGTGACGGTGAACAGGCGCCGGTGTAGTTCGTCCATGACGGTGTCGGCTGCGACCAGCTTTTCGGCGCGTCCATGGTCGAGGTGGCGGAGTACCACTTGGGTTTCGGTGGCCCGGGCTACCGCTGTCTTCCCGATGTCCTCGATGACTGGCCGTGCTTCGGGTGGGACCGCCGGTGTCGGGTGGCGTAGACGCGCGATCTTCGCTACATGGGTAGCGAGTCCGCCCATGCGTTGCAGACTGGCGGCGATGTGCAGGCCGCCGACGGTGAATCTCAGGTCATGCGCGACGGGGGCCTGTAGGGCGAGGAGTGAGAATGCCTGGTGTTCCCAGTCGGCGGCGGCTTTATCGAGGTTGGTGTTCGCGTCGAGTACTCGTTCGGCGGTGGGAAGGTCGACATCCAGCAAGGCTGTTGTTGCGTCGGCAATTGCTGTGACGGTGAGAGCGCACATCGAGGCGAGACCGGCAGCGAGGTCGTCGAGGCTGTCGGCGAAGTGTGTGCGCATCTGCTCACTTTAAGCGTGCCGAATGGTGTGCGACCAAGACTGACAGCAAAGTTGCGCCGGTCAATATGGAGCCGAGCCGAGTCGAAGTCACGACAGGACCAGCGCACAGCGCCGCACTGCGGGCACTTCCCCTTCCACCGGTTTCATGACGAAGTCGCCCGGCACCGAGAAGCCCTACCGCGCGGCTGCGATCCTCGCCGGTGCCGTCGTTCTCGCGCTCCTCGCGGTGATCGCGTTCTGCGTCCTGGGCGGCCGGCCCTGAGAACCTGAGCTGATCGCTGCTCGTCGCAAGCGCCGTACACCGTGCCCTGGGGCGGAGATAGCAGCGAGTGTTGAATAGGAATGTGAAACAGACCATTCAGCTTTCTACGACCTACCGCGAGTTTCGGGAGAGTGTTCGACGGTACCGGCCGTCGGATTTGATCCCTGCTCTCGCGAGGTACTCCGCCGAGGCATATAGGGACAGCGAATGGCCAGACCCGAGGGGGAACCCGCCTTGGGCGATCGCGGCGATTGCACGAGACTCGATCCTGCACGGAAACGATCACCGTCACGCCCCGGTGGACAAAGGAACCGTGCGAAAGCTCGTTGGGGCCTTCAACAACACCTATGACAAGGTCGACGGGACAGCCGCGATATTGACCCCGTTGGCGTACGAGCAGTTTCCGTATCAGGAATCTCGCATTGAAGAGTTATCACGTGCTCACGCTCTGTTCGAGGACCCGGCCTTGGGCCCTGCGCCTGACTGGAGTGAGGTGTTCGGCATGCCGCTGTATGAGGCTGTGCGTGCTGCGTTCGCACTGGGAGTGTGGGTCACCATAGAGAATGGCCTTTTCGACCCGGCGACAATGGATTTGGCACACATGCAGGAGGTTTTCGAGACTGTTGCTCCGCGTGAACAGATCGAAAAGGTCGTGGACGCACTCACCACGACCGTCGTCGCCGCTAAGGAAATGAAAACTACGGTCCCGGCTCTCGACCGGTCGCTGCAACGTTGGGAATTCAACCCGCTGGCTGCCCGTCCACTCGTCAATCTTGGTGAGCGAGGAATCTGGGCCCCGCAGGTAATGCTGATCGAACGCGCCATGTACCCGGCCAACCTGTACTACCGAGGCGTGGACGCCTGGGGCACGGATTTCGCCCGTATCCTGGGTGCCCGCACCGAGGCATACGTCGGCAAGCATCTCGGCCTCGTAGCCGGCGAGAACGACCTTCACGGGGAAATCACATATAGAGAAGGCAAGAACGAGGTGAAGAGCGTCGACTGGATCTGGGTCACCCCGCAAGCGATCATCCTCGTCGAGTGCAAGTCCGCACGACTGACACTCGGTGCACGAGCGGGCGATCCAACGCTTCCGACGATCGCCGAGCGGTATCTCACCAAAGCCAGAGAGCAACTCGATCGCACCGCGAAACTCATCAGCGCCCGAACGCCTCCCTTCGATCAATTTCCCAATGATCGACCTGTTGTCGGACTCGCGGTCACGTGCGAGCCCTTCTACCTGGGAAATTCAACCCTCAACGAGTACGGGATTGGCTCGACGATCCCGTCGCTGGTGCTTTCGCTACGAGACCTGGAGAAATGGGTTTGCTTCCCGACGTCGGACGCAGTGGACAATCTCCTGGAGATCCTGAATGACCCGGAGCGGTGCACGTGGTCATTCAGTGTGGCACTTCGCGAGTTACCTGATACCTCAAATCCGATCCTTGAGGCTTCATGGAAGAAGTCCGACTTCGTCGGGCCTCGAATCGAGTGACCTGAGCATGATTTGCCGTCTACGGCGTCCGTGGACGGAAGCGGTCGTGGTTTTGGGGGTTGATGCAGTTCTCGTCTATCGGAAGCGACGGCAGTCAGCGATTTCTGCAGGTCAGAGCGAGTCAATCCATTCGTTCATCTCGGTGAGTATTACATACCCGGTCCGGTAGTTACCCAATTCGTAGGAGAATTTGCTTTCCAGTAGCTTTTTATTCTCCTCATTGAGGTTTTGAGCAAATATCTCTCCCACCCAAATTGGATCCTGGGCGAAGAATGTATTCCTACCGGCGCTGTGGGCGAGATGTGCTGCACGGTTGACCACGTCACCCATGTATACGATATCGTTTATCCCGCTGCCGCTGTATCCTGCTTTGATCATCAGGACTCGCCCGTAATCCACTCCAATGCCAATACGTAGAGTATCGGTATATCCCTTTTTCTCCATCTTTTTGTTGACCAAATTAATTAGAGTGTTAGCTCGTGCGGCAATGGTAAACACATCATCGATGTCTGTTGTTTTCGGAGTTTTGTATACCGCCCACACGCAATCTCCGACTATGTTCACTTCCAGGACGTAAAGATCGCTGCCTAGAACCGCAACCATCTCGGAGATAAATGCCCGATATATCTTGGCCAAGCGGGGGCGAGTGTACTTATCAGGAAGTTTTGAGGAGTCACGAATGTCTACAAACAACGCTGTGCAGTGCGCATAGTACCCGTTCGTGTAAGTGAGCCTACTGCGGTCGGGCAGCGAATCAGCTTCGACGAACTGGCCGCGAGGCTGACTGAGAATCTCGTCCAGGCGGTCGGCGCTCTTCTTGTAGTCGTAAGGCTTGTAATTTCCTTCCATTTTGTTAGTTTCCAATCCCGGATGTAAGGGCCAATACCGCCACGAAAACCACCGAAGCAAGGCCGCACCAGATCGACGTGTTGATATAGCGCATTTTTGTTGTCGCGATTCTCGAATTTGCGTGGACTTGATTGGCGATGTGGTTCGTTAGTTCCTCCGGATTGGATGTGAGAGTGGAAAGAACCGTCGTATACCGTATGTCGTTGTTGTTGTAATTCGCGGAAATGTGACCGAAGAATAAAGGATTCACCGATATATCAGAATTTTCTAGGTGGGGCTTACTAGTCTCTGCTGACACGCGAGGCGTAAGGGTTGCTACGACAAATAATACCGTAAAGAAAATAGACGCCACCGCTAGCACTACCACGAGGATCAAGTACCAAGGCCATTCAGATCGGCCCTTGGCGAGGTTGAACAGCGCGACGGAGGTTGCACCGGTAAATGCGAGAACAACTCCAGATTTCGCGTCTGCGTGACGTATCCACTCATTAGTCGTAGACAGAAGCTTCCATGCATGGTCAGGATTGGGAACCGGCACCGGCTGAGAGTGGTCGGCACCCGGCGTCTGGATTTCGGGGGTAGAGAGGGCATGCCAGGATCGTACTCAGGCGCTCAAGAAATACCTGAGGGCCCGAGGCCACTTTTAGGTTTTATCTGCGGTGATGGCACCTCTGGGCGGTTGTTGTGGAGTGTGCGTGGTGCTGGCGGATTTTGGTTCCGGCCTTGTTTTGCAGACGATCTGCGTTGCTGTGCTTGTCACGCCTAGTTAGGCGTGACGCTACCGGTGCACAGAGGCGACGCGACGTTTTGTCCAGGGCGGGGGAGAGTGAATGCTGGGTTGTGTTGATCGGTTTGACCGCCTGATCGAAATGGCACGGCCGACACCAACCGGGCCGGGGCATCCCAGTTGGGTGTCCAGAGGGGCGCTCACTATCCGGTGAGGGGCCTATTTGGGTCGAGTGGCATCCAGCCGCACACCGTTTGTCGCACAACACCTCCTGTTAGTCCAGACTAGGCATTTGTTGCAGGCGCGCCCACAGTTGCCAGTCTCCGTCGCTTCGCTTCTGCCATCCATCCGGCTCGGGACCGTGTTCCGCGAACCGTAGAAAGCGGGATTTCGCCCACTCCGCGAATTGCTCTCGCGTCTCGCCGGCTAATCCCGGACGGATGGCGGCCTTCATCATTAAGCCGTCATCGAGCTGCCGCACCAGGAGGCATCCGCTCAACGCGAGATCGCAGTCGGACCCGAAATCGGTCGACTCGAGTGGCACACCGAGTGTTTCAATGAGTCGTTCCTCCGCAGCTCCCATGCTGGCAAACCTACCAATTAGGAACCGGTCGGGTCCCATGATTTTTGACGAAAAATGAGCCGGCGGGGTGTTCGGGTTGGGCGGTGTGGGGGGTGTGATGCCGGGTCGGGTGGGGGGTGTTGTGAGGCTCGTTTTGAGTGTTTTTGAATGTTGTTGTGTGTCAGTAGGTTTCGGTATTCGGTTGGTGTTGGGTTGGTTTCGTGGTTTGTGCACGAGGGTGTTTTTCTTAACATCGAATGTTGTTGCGGTGGTGTGGGTTTCGATGTTTCGTGTTTTCGGTTTGTTTTGCGGTTTGGTGGGTGGGGGGTGTATGATTGGGAGCATGATGATGGCGAGGCAAGGGTCGCGATACGGGGCGCTTTTCGCGACCCTTCCCCTCCTCCCCAGCCTCGTTCGGGTGTCGGGTACCGGTTCAGACGTTGCGATGAATTCGATTGGTGAGAACCGAGATTCGGAATTCAGAGGAGCGAAGCGACTCGATCGACGGCAACGGCACTCGACCCACTGCGAGCCGCGCAGCGGCTCCCTGGCGGGGAGCGCAGCGACTCGCTCCGTCTCCCGACGCGAAGCGTTGGGAGGAGT